>NZ_KV811485.1:357916-393558 GCF_001813105.1 Streptococcus sp. HMSC072C09
GAGGCTAGGACTTTTGTCCCAGCCTCTTTTTTGTTATCTATTTTTATTGCATTTGCAATAAAAATGTGTTATGCTATTGTCAATAGGAAAGGAGGAGTAAGATGAGTATTTTGCGTGAGATTGGAATCATTGCGAGAGCACTGGATTCTATAGCAAATATTGAATTCCGAGATTTGGATCTGGCGCGTGGTCAATACCTCTACTTGGTGCGAATTGCCGAGCAACCTGGAATGATTCAGGAAGAACTCTCTGAAGTCTTGAAAGTAGATCGATCCACCGTTGCAAGGTCTGTAAAAAAACTAGAAGAACGAGGCTTGATTCAACAGCGTCCAAGGGGTGAAAATCTTAAAATCAAGGAATGGGAATTAACTGAAAAAGGTAAGCAGATTTACCCCTTCATTTTAGGGGAGCATCTTTACTCTGAGACAACTGCCTTAAAAGGATTTTCCAAAGAAGAAGTCGCACAGTTAGAGGAGTATCTCATCCGAGTTCGAGAGAATATCACCTTGGATTGGGAGCTAGTCAAAAAAGGTCAAAAAAGAAATTATAGTGAGGTAAAGCAATGAAAGTGACAGTCGATCAAGCATTTTGGGATTTATTTCCAACAGCTAGCATTACAGTGATGTCCTTGTATGGTATTGATAATACAGTAGATGAAGCCAAGGATCCTTATTTCAAAGAATTGTTGGACAAGGGTACCAAGAGAGCATGGGAATTTATTGATGAAGAAAACTATACCCAGAGTGAGTTCGTTCAAGAGTGGCGCCAAGCTTTTAGCAAGTTTAAAACAAAAAAAGGAGCCCGATCTTCAATCGAGGCACTCTTAAAACGGGTTCACCAGGGACGTGAATTCTATCCGATTAATCCTTTGGTGGATCTTTACAATAGTGTTTCTATGGCTTATGCCCTTCCTTGTGGGGGAGAAGATATGGATAAATTGGTGGGTGGACTCTCTCTAGGACAAGCGAAAGGAGGCGAACCTTTCTTTCCATTAGGTGCTGAAGAAGATGCTCCAGCTTTGGAAGGGGAGATTATCTACTACGACCAAGACGGAGCTGTTTGCCGTTGCTTGAATTGGCGTGAGGCACAAAGAACTATGTTAACAGAAGATACCAAGGACGCTATTTTGGTCATTGAAGCCATCAACGAGGAGCAGGCCAAACGGGCCCAAACAGCCATGCAGGAATTGAAAGATCTAGCTAAGGATTATTTTGGGGTTGAAGGCACCATCTATCAATTAAGTACAGAACATGCAAGTATAGAAGTTTAAAGTAATAAGGCTTGAAACAATCGTTTCAAGCCTTGTTTTTATTTTTAAAGACAAAGAGTTTACTAAAGACGTAATTGAGGACCACAATGGCCACTTGTGCAAAGAGGGTTTCAATCAGATTGATCTGGCTCTTGTTATTGTGGACAAATTGCCCGATAATTCCTGGGAACTGCTTGACAAAAATCTCGGTCAAGGCCATGTCTAGTATAAAGGTCCCAGATCGCGCAATTGCAAATCGGATCAAGCGCTGAAACCAGCCCTTTCTTTCTTGTTTAAAGACAATGGTATCGTTGGTCGCAAAGGCAAAGAGGATCCCAGCAATGTTTCCAATCGCGGTCGCTAATCGTTCATCACGAGACACTTGATAGATGAAGAGGCGGGTTCCGACGGAAACAATGGTTGTGGCAACCCCAAAAAAGAGATAGGATAAAATCTCATTATCAAAAAATTTTTTAATTAGTGTTTTCATAAATTCAGTCTACCATAAAACCTCAAAATATGCTATACTTGAAAGGTTGAAGAAATCAAACCTTCAACCCTTGGTGCTTAAGATCCTTTCGCCAAGCATATTACACGCGGGAAAACCGCTAAAGGAGAATAAATGAAACAGTTAACTGCTCGTGATATGGCACAAATTGCCATTGTTGCTGCGATTTATATCGTATTGACCATTACCCCACCTCTCAACGCTATGGCCTACTATGGCTATCAATTCCGTGTTTCGGAAATGATGAATTTCTTAGCTTTTTACAATAAGAAGTACTTGATTGCGGTGACGCTTGGTTGTATGATTGCTAACTTATTTAGTTTTGGATGGATCGATGTCTTTGTCGGTGGAGGTTCAACCTTTGTCTTCTTAGGACTTGGACTCATTCTATTTGGTCGATTCAAAAACAAGTTCTTGTTTGACGGTCTTATTCGCTTGGACCATTTCTTGTTTGCGATTTTCTTTTCCATCTCCATGTTTACGATTGCCTTGGAACTATACTACCTTCAAGGCCAACCATTCTTCTATAACTGGTTGACCATGGGATTGGGTGAATTTGCATCCTTGATTTTTGGAGCGATTGTGATCAATCAACTTTCTAAACGGATCGATTTTACAAAATAAGAAAAGGGAGCTTTGGCTCCTTTTTTTAATGCTAAGAATGCAGTAAATTCAAGGCTAAATTAAGATTTTATGATAAAATAAGAACATGAAAACCAGAATGAAAGAATTAGTGGAATTACTCAATCGATATGCTTACGAGTATTACACAAAAGACGCTCCATCTGTTTCAGATAGTGAATATGATCAATTATATCGGGAGTTGGTGGAACTAGAAACCGCTCATCCTGATGAGATCTTACCAGAGAGTCCAACTCACCGTGTAGGTGGGGTGGTTTTAAAAGGCTTTACCAAATACCAGCACCAGTATCCCCTTTATAGTTTGCAGGATGCTTTTTCGCGTGAAGAATTAGAAGCCTTTGATCAGCGTGTCCGTAAGGAATTTCCTTCTATCAGCTATGTATGTGAGCTGAAGATCGATGGCTTGTCCATTTCCCTCACCTATGAAAATGGAGTCCTCGTAACGGGGGCGACACGTGGGGATGGTTCTGTCGGTGAGGATATTACAGAGAACCTCAAGCGGGTCAAGGACATTCCTTTAGTGTTACCAGAGCCAGTAAACATCACAGTTCGAGGCGAGTGCTATATGCCACGGGCTTCCTTTGATCGGGTCAATCAGATCCGTCAAGAAAACGGCGAGCCGGAGTTTGCTAATCCACGAAATGCTGCTGCAGGAACGCTTCGCCAATTGGATACGAAAATCGTGGCCAAGCGAAATCTAGCGACCTTCTTGTATCAAGAAGTGAGCCCGACGGATCAAAGCAGTCAGGAAGGCGTGCTTGAGAAATTAGCCCGCTTAGGGTTTGTCGTGAACCAAGAGCGGGTGCTGGCTGAGGATATGGAACAAATTTGGGACTTTATCCAAAAAGTAGCTCAGTTTCGAGAGGATCTTCCTTACGATATCGATGGGATCGTCATCAAGGTCAATGACCTAGCTGTTCAAGAAGAACTAGGTTTTACCGTAAAAGCCCCTAAATGGGCTGTCGCCTACAAGTTTCCAGCTGAAGAAAAAGAAGCGAAAATCTTATCGGTGGATTGGACGGTTGGCCGGACCGGAGTTGTGACCCCAACTGCCAATCTAACGCCAGTCCAGCTAGCAGGAACCACTGTTAGTCGGGCAACCTTGCACAATGTGGATTATATTGCTGAAAAAGATATTCATCAGGATGATACCGTCATTGTCTACAAGGCTGGTGATATTATTCCTGCGGTCTTGCGTGTTGTCAAAGATAAGCGAGTCTCTGATCAAGCATTAGTCATTCCAACTCATTGTCCGAGCTGCCAGAGTGAGTTGCTTCATTTTGAGGATGAGGTGGCCCTTCGCTGTATCAATCCGCTCTGTCCAGCACAGATTAAGGAAGGATTGAACCACTTTGCCAGTCGGGATGCTATGAATATCACAGGCTTGGGTCCAGCTGTTGTAGAGAAACTCTTCGCCGCCCAGTTGGTAGAGGATGTAGCTGGGATCTATCGTCTAAGCGTAGAGGATCTATTGACCTTAGAAGGCTTTAAAGAAAAATCTGCTGAAAAACTCTATGAAGCTATTCAAGCTTCAAAAGAGAATTCAGCTGAGAAGTTACTCTTTGGTTTGGGGATCCGCCATGTCGGTAGCAAGGTTAGTCAAATCTTGCTTCAAGAATTCCATGACCTCGATCAATTGGCTACAGCTGATCCAGAACGGATTGCCAGCATTGACAGTCTCGGTATGGTCGTGGCTGAAAGCCTTAAGCGTTATTTCGCTCAAGAAGGATCCAAGCGCCTCTTGCAAGAGCTTAAAGAAGCTGGTGTCAATATGGCTTATCTTGGTGAAAAAGTCGCTGCTGATGCGGCCCTATCAGGAATGACAGTCGTTTTGACTGGGAAGCTAGAGCGACTCACGCGTTCGGAAGCCAAGGCAAAATTAGAAAGTCTGGGCGCTAAGGTAACTGGATCGGTTTCCAAAAAAACAGATTTGGTCGTTGCAGGTAGTGACGCTGGTAGCAAATTAACCAAAGCACAAGAATTAGGAATCCAGGTAGAAGATGAGGCCTGGCTTGAAAGTTTATAGAGGATCTTTATGGTAGAACGAATCAAAAAAGCCCGTTTAATTTATAATCCGACCTCTGGGCAAGAAATTATCAAGAAAAATATTGCGGAAGTCTTGGACGTACTCGAAGACGTGGGCTATGAAACCAGCGCTTATCAAACGACTCCAGAACCATTTTCTGCCCAAAATGAAGCAGAAAGAGCCGCAAAAGCAGGCTTTGATTTAATCATTGCTGCTGGTGGAGATGGTACGATTAACGAAGTGGTCAATGGGGTTGCAGGTCTGGAAAATCGTCCGCAGATGGCCTTTATCCCGACCGGTACCACCAATGACTATGCGCGTGCCTTGAAGATCCCGATGGGCGATCCTGTGGCAGCTGCTCGCATTATTGAAAAAAATCAAACCATTCAGATGGATATTGGTCGTGCCTATGGCAGTAAGTATTTCATCAACATTGCTGCAGCAGGAACCCTGACAGAATTGACCTTCAGTGTTCCAAGTAGTGTTAAATCTCGCTTGGGTTACTTTGCCTATGTGGCTGAAGCAGCTAAAATGTTGCCGCGAAACAAGGCTCGTAAGGTGCGGATTGAGCATGACAATGGTGTCTTTGAAGGGCCAGCGTCTATGATTTTTGTGGCCTTGACCAACTCGATTGCTGGTTTTGAAAGTGTCGCGCCAGATGCTAAGCTTGATGATGGGAACTTTACCTTGATTATCGTAAAAACTGCTAAGCTCTTTAACATGTTGTCCTTGATGATTCAGGCCATCAATGGGGGCAAGCATGTGCACGATGAAAATGTAGAATATCTCAAGACCAAGAAGTTGACGATTGAAATGTTAGGGAAAAATGCTCAACCATTCCGCATCAATCTAGATGGGGAGTACGGAGGAGATACACCAGTTGAATTAGAAGTCTTCCATAATCACTTGGAATTCTTTGCAAATATTGATGAAATCAACAACGATGCTTTGGTTCACACATCTGAAGAATAAAAACAAATAGTTGAGCCATGTACGTGTTTTACAAGGAATGGTTCCTTCGGTATTAAATTGGAAATAGGAAAATGTTATGCGACAATACCATGTAAAGCTTCATTTTCATAAGCAAAAAGGAAATTATTTTGCCTATGATATGTGGCAGTGGCAGGATCAAATAGAAGGAAAATCAGTCTCTTTCTCCAAGTTGGATTATTTTGGAGTGGAGGGAAATCTGCTATACGAGAGTGAGCATGCCTTGAACCGGGGCCATGTCCTGGTTAAAGAAGGGGATTGGCTCACCAAGACCCGTGATTTTGAAATCGAACTCTTACCAGAAGGGCATGTTCGAGAAGTGTGGATTCTCGATGGAGACGATACAGTCTATTATTCTTTGCAAGCTGCTTTGACGAGTCATGCATACAGCCATCGTCAGCCTCATGCCTACGATATGGCGATGCACCCTAGAGAGTTTGATGCTAAATGGGCGTATCAAGGATGGCTCGGTCATCGAGAGGAAGAAGGGGAGCATTGCTTTAAACTGTGGGCTCCTACTGCCAAGAAAGTTGAATTGTTACTTTATCAATCAACCGAGCTGGATGCGCCTATCTGGAAGAGCATGCCGATGACGCGTGGCAAACAAGAGTCTAGCTACCACCCAGAAAATACCCATGGTGTTTGGATTTTAGATTTTTTAGGAAATTTAAGTGGCATGGCCTATCAATATCGTGTGCATTTTGAACACCATACTCAAGTGACGCGTGATCCTTATAGCATTGCAACGACAGCGGATGGGATGCGCTCAGCCATTCTTTCAAGAGTAGATCGTCAGTTTGATTGGGGCACTAAAAAAGGCGCCGATGCGACTCCCTGGCGCCTGGACAATCCTTGTCAAGCAGTGATCTATGAGATGCACCTTCGGGATTTGACCAAGTCACCGACATCAGGTGTGGACGAGTCTTTGCGTGGGACCTATCTGGGGGCTTGCCAAGAAGGAACTGTCAATAGCCATGGCGATGTGACTGCCTTTGATTATATCCGTCAGTTAGGGGTCAATGTCGTGCAATTACAGCCGATATCTGATCGCTATAAACAGTACGATGAAGAAGGTCGTGTGACCTACAATTGGGGTTACGACGTTCAGAATCATTCTGCACCAGAAACCAGTTTTTCAACAGATCCATCCAATCCCAAACAAACCATGAAAGAGCTTAAAACTATGATCCGGGCTTATCATGAAGCTGGGATTTCTGTAGTCATAGATGTGGTCTACAATCATACCTACTCAACGGAGCATGGTCCTTTCCAAAATACAGTTCCGGATTATTATTACCGGATGGAGCCAGATGGGCGCTTCCAAAATGGGACAGGTGTCGGTAATGAGACGGCAAGTGAGCATGAAATGTATCGCAAGTACATGATTGATTCCCTTACGCACTGGGTAAAAGAGTACCAGATCGATGGTTTCCGCTTTGATTTGATGGGCATTCATGATGTGACGACAATGAATGCTATTCGGGAGGCGATGGATGCTCTGGATCCACGCATTCTTCTTTACGGAGAAGGTTGGGACATGGGAACCGGTCTCGCACCAGAGGACAAGGCTAAGAAAGACAATGCGGCGCAATTGCCACGTATTGGATTCTTTAACGACACGGAGCGCGATGCTATTAAAGGAGCTGAGGTTTATGGTTCCATCAAACGTGGCTTTGTCAGCCGAAAATCAACAGAGAATATCGTTGCGCGTGCTGTCCTAGGTAGTGCGGAGCTGGGTCATTATTTAAGTCCGAATCAGGTTTTGAATTATGTGGAGGCTCATGACAATTATAATCTCTATGACTTGCTTCAGACCCTCCATCCAAATGAAGAAGTAGCAGGCTTGGTCAAGCGCTCAGAGTTGGCTACGGCCATGAACCTGCTCTTCCAGGGTATGACCTTTATGCAATTGGGGCAAGAGTTTATGCGGACTAAATTGGTAGCGACAGGTCCTGATGGAGAGATCACACCTTTGGATCGTGAGCGGGCCATGAATTCCTACAATGCTCCAGATTATGTGAATCAGGTTAATTGGGATCTGGTCAGTCAAAACAAGGAATCAATTGCCTATATCCGAAGCTTGATCGCCTTGAAGACAAGTCTTCCTGTCTTAGGACTTGAAAGCTATGATAAAATCTACCAACAAGTCTTTATTCAATCTGCAACTGATACCAGTGGCCTTGTCATCTATGAATTAACAGGAGACAAGAAGTACTTGGTCATCTTCAACGCCAGCGGACTTCCATATTACCTCCAAAATTCAAATAAATTGAAATTGATGGTTGGGAATAGTCGTCATAAACGACCATTCTACGTGGAGAATTTAACAGCTTCTGTTTTTGAAGTCCTAGACTAAGTTTTTTTAAAAGAAATCACAAAATCCCTGAGTTTTTAAACTCAGGGATTCTCTTTATTTAGAAGAACTGCTACTGGTCTCTGTTGAGGAAGAACTATCGTTTTCTGGGTGCAATTCTTTATAAGTTGGTGCCTTGAAGAGATCAACGGTAGACTGGTTGCCACGTTGGTTATAAAGGCTGGTTGATTTGTCACCTTTTTCCTTTTCAATCTTCTTCAATGCCTTGAAGGAATTGGTGTAGGAATAATCTTCTGGATTGACTTTTCCAAGATCATTGCCCTTGAAGAAGCGAAGGAGATCACCGGTCTGGATGCTATCGCTAATCTTCAATTGCAGGTTAGCAGCTTCCCTGATCTTGTCCAGTTCTTCCTTGGTTTTTTCGTCTGGGTTCGTGATTTCCTCACCTGTTTTGGTGTAATAGGTCCGGCCACTATAGCTTGTATACTCTGGAGTTACAAAGTAGTTAGCAGAGCGGAAGGCGACGATTTGATCATGTTCTGGTGAGAGCATATCTTGACCAACTTGGAGGAATTTGTTGGATTCAATGCCTAGCAAATGTTCCAAGGTTGGGAGCATATCGATTTCGCCACCATAGGTATCAATGATGCCACCCTTATCCATACCTGGAATAACTACCATATAAGGAACGCGTTGCAACATGGCATTGTCATAACTTGACCACGTTTCAGAGTTCTTACCAAGTAGAGGAGCAAGAGCTGGGTTACGAGAGTTTGAAATTCCGTAGTGGTCCCCATAGAGAACGATGATGGAATTTTTGTAAAGACCAGATTCTTTCAGGTAATCAAAGAATGCTTTGATCGAAGAATCTAGGTAGTTAGCGGTCGCAAAATAGCCATTGATGGTTTCGTCCTGTGTCTTAGCTAGAGGGAAGCCAAGATCATCTCCTGACAAGCTGGTCGTATAAGGATAGTGGTTGGAAACCGTAATGAACTTCGTATAGAAAGGTTGTTGCAATCTTTCAAGGTATTTGATGGAATCCTTGAGCATGTATTTGTCATTAAGACCATACTGGAAGGAATTGCTGCTGTTTTGTTTGGTGAAGTAGCTGGCATCAAAGAAGTAATTGTAGCCCCATTGTTTATAGGCGGTATTTCGATTCCAGAAACTTCCAGCATTCCCATGGAAAACAGCGCTCGAGTTGTAACCATTTTTTGAAAGAATAAATGGTGCAGCCTGTTGGGTATTGGTTCCACCATAGTTCACCATAAAGGAACCTTGGTTGAGTCCGAAGAGGCCTGTTTCAATCATGGTCTCAGCATCAGACGTTTTCCCTGCCTTGACTTGGTTAAAGACATTTGAAAAGGCAAAGGTTTCTTTCGAGTGGTAAAGTGAATTTAAGAAAGGTGTTACTTCATATTCTTTATCATCTACTTTCAACTTGTAATCGATCAAGAATTGTTGGAAACTTTCCAAGTGAATGTAGATGACGTTACGGCCTTTGGCCATTCCAAAGTACTCAGGATTAGGCTTGGCATAATGCTGTTGGATATATTCTTCCACCGGTTTTAAATCTGCTTCGGAGGCTTTGGAACGTTCTTTGTTGGCAACATAGGTCTGATTAGCACTGTAACCTAGAAAGGCTGGTAATCCTAGGGCACGAACGACATAGTAGTTCGAGAACCCACGAGTCAAGAGCTCAGGTCGGTCAATTTCTGCAAGGAAAAGGTTGGCCGAAAAGAGCATGGCCGATAAAGAGGTAACCGCAAAACTAGCTCGTTTATTGAAGGGACGATTGTCCATTCGAATCCATTTCTTAAAGAAGAAGAAAGCGAGAATAGGGAAATCTAGAATGTAGATCACATCCCAAGGGCGGAACAATTCTAAAGCAGCTGCTCCGAGACCGGCAGAAACCTTGCTGGAAGCCAACATGGTATTGACCGTTACGAAGTCTGTAAACTCTCGATAATAGATGGAATTGGAAATCAACCAAATAAATAAGAGAAGGTAGATCCCAAAGGCCAAACTATAAAAGAGCTTGGTTCGTTTGATATAAAGTGCAAGACCGATGAAGAGCAGACTGATCGGCAATGGGTTGATCACTGCTAGAAAAATCTGATAGGGTCCTTGAATGTCTAAATTAAAATCAACTGAATAGGCCCACATGGTTTTGAACCAGTAGAGCAACAGAAGGGTCAAGACAAATCCTAGTCTGGTACTCATGAAATTGAGTATCGAATTCGTAATTTTTTTCACAAAATGTTACTTCCTTGTCTTATTTCCTAAAAATTTTCATATACAAGTATACCACAATTTTATGGAGAAAGAAAAAAATGACTGTAAAGGGGAGGAAAGAAATAGGAAAGATCCGGCATTTTATATCATTTGAAGCTAAATGATGAGAGCTAGGATAAAATGGTAAAAAAAGTTCCAGTAAATAAAGCCTCCCTTTGTGAAAACTGCAGACTTTTGCTATAATAGAGGGTATGAAAAAACTCACAGTCAGTCGCCAAGTCGCAACAAAAATTAAACAAGGACAATCTCTTCTTGAAAAGCAAGATTTTGATTCACTTCCTGCTTTGGATCAAGCGGTTCAATTGCTTTCAGGAGATGGACAATCCCTCGGGGTCGGATACTTATCTGAACAAAATAAAGGGATTGGATGGTTTGTTTCGCAAGAGTTGGTCGCTTTTGATCAAGACTTTTTTAAAAAGTTTTTCATCAAGGCCAAGCAATACCGTCGTTCTTATTATGCGGATGAAACGACGACCGCCTTTCGTCTTTTTAACCAAGAGGGAGATGGTTTTGGTGGCTTCACGGTTGACTTGTATGGTGAGTTTGTTGTTTTTTCTTGGTACAATCCCTTCGTATTTCAGATCAAGGAAACCATTCTAGCGGCCTTTCAAGAGGCTTTTCCAGAAGTCCGAGGTGGCTATGAAAAGATTCGCTTTAAAGGCTTGGACTATGAATCGGCTCATGTCTATGGAGAAGAAGCTCCGCAAGAATTTTTGATTCTTGAAAATGGAGTTTCTTACCAGGTCTTTCTCAATGATGGTTTGATGACGGGGATCTTTTTGGATCAGCATGAAGTTCGAGGTAGCTTGGTAGAGGGCTTAGCAGCTGGCAAGTCCTTGCTCAATATGTTCTCCTATACGGCGGCCTTTTCTGTGGCTGCAGCAATGGGTGGAGCAGTTGAGACAACATCGGTCGATCTGGCTAAGAGAAGTAGAGAATTATCAGAAGCGCATTTTGTGGCAAATGGCTTGACGCTGGATGCTCATCGTTTTGTCGTGATGGATGTCTTTGACTATTACAAATATGCCAAACGCCATGACCTAAGCTATGATGTGATCGTGCTCGATCCGCCTAGCTTTGCGCGGAATAAAAAACGGACATTTTCAGTCGCTAAAGATTTCCATCGATTGGTCAGCGAGGCCCTCGAGATTTTAAATCCAGGTGGGACCTTGATTCTCAGTACCAATGCGGCAAATGTGACCAAAGAAAAATTTAAAAAACAAATCGAAAAGGGATTTCAAGGCCGTAAGCATCGCTATGTAGCGGAATACGGACTTCCGGGAGATTTTCGATGGAACAAGAAAGAAGAAAGTAGTAATTACTTAAAAGTATTTACGATTAGGGTGGATGTATGAAGTTAGTTGTTTCGATTATGCCTCGCTCCTTAGAAGAGGCGCAACAACTAGATGGTTCGCGTTACGAGGATGCAGATGTTATTGAGTGGCGTGCGGACTTTTTAGAAAAAAGCGAGATCTTAACCGTCGCTCCTGCAGTTTTTGAGAAATTTGCTGGACGCGAAATTTTATTCACCCTGCGGACTCGAGCTGAAGGTGGAGGGATGGAGCTGACTAATGAAGAATATGTTGGAATCCTGAAAGATATTCAATCCATCTATCATCCGGATTATATCGATTTTGAGTTTTATAGCCATCGTGACGTCTTTGAAGAGATGTTGGAATTTTCAAATCTTGTTCTCAGCTACCACAATTTCCAAGAAACTCCGGAAAATATGATGGAGATCTTATCGGAATTGACCAGCTTTTCTCCAAAATTGGTCAAGGTATCCGTTATGGCCCACAATGAACAAGATGTTCTTGACTTGATGAATTATACGCGTGGTTTCAAGACGCTGAATCCTGAGCAAGAATATGTAACCATTTCCATGGGCAAGGTCGGGAAGATTTCGCGCTTGACAGCTGATTTGACAGGCTCTTCTTGGTCTTATGCTAGAGTCGGAGATGAAAGCGCCCCAGGTCAAATTCCTCTTGAAAATATGAGAAGAATTCGGGAGTTATTAAATGAAGATTGACGGATATACTCGGATGGCAGCGGTCATTGCCCATCCCATTCGTCATAGTATCTCTCCTTTCATCCATAATCTAGCCTATGAATTAACAGCGACCAATGCTGCTTATCTAGCTTGGGATATTGCTGAAGAAGACTTAGAAAGCACCATCAGCCAAATTCGTAAGTTGGATATGATTGGGGCCAACATTTCCATGCCCTATAAGCAGAAGGTCTTTCCTTATCTAGATGAAGTAGATGAGATGGCCCGAAAGATCGGTTCTGTCAATACCATTGTTCACCGTGATGGCAAGCTTAAAGGCTATAATACGGATGGGATTGGTTTCTTTCATAGTTTACCTCCTGCTTTCTCCATTAAGGGAAAAACAATGGTTCTCTTAGGCGCAGGTGGTGCAGCTTTAGCGATTATTGCACAGGCGATTCATCTAGGTGTAAAACGTATCCTTGTCTTTGTGAGAGAGGAAAGATTGGTCCATTATCGTTCCAAGGTTCAGTTGATTGAAGATGGCTTTGATTTCTTGATAGAATTGTATGCGATTGAGAAAGATGAAGAAGTTCAAAACTCTTTTAATCAAGCCGATCTCATCTTAAATGCCACTGGTGTAGGCATGGATGGTCATTCTCTTCCGATAGCGAGTTACTTGACCTTTCCCCTACATGCCTTAATCGTAGAGATGGCCTACTATCCGGCAGTGACCCCCTTTCTGCAATTAGCAGTGAATCAAGGAAACCAGAGGGTAAATGGGCTGGGAATGCTCTTTTATCAAGCTGAAGCAGCCTTTGAATTAATGACTGGGAAAGTATTTCCTACAGAGTCTGTATGGGAAGCATTGACAACAGAATATCGCCAATTTGTATGTGACTAAGAGAGGGTTTTACCTTTTCCTATTGAAAAAGCTTTAAGAGATTAGAACAAGAACTGATTTAAAAAAAAAACAGTCTTTCTCTAGTCTCTTTTTCATTTTGATTGAGACATGTGCCTTATTTCATGATAAGATAGAATCAAAGAAAAACGCGAAGGAGATTGCTATGAACGTATCGGTACCTATTCCAGGACATTCCTATGATATTGTGATTGAAAGAGGTGGTCTCAACCAGGTTGGAGATTGGTTGCGCACTCTTTGGGGCGATAAAAAAGTCGCCATTATTTCCGATAACCGCGTGGCTAAGCTATATGCCTCTATCGTAGAGAAGAGCCTTGAGAAAGCTGGTTTTCAAGTGGTGCGCTTTGAGTTTCTTCAAGGGGAAGCTAGTAAGAATCTAACCACTGTTTCAAAAGTTTATGACTTTCTAGCTACCCAAGGCATGACGCGCAGTGATGGAATCGTTGCTCTTGGGGGTGGCGTAGTTGGTGATTTGGCTGGTTTTGCTGCCTCGACCTATATGCGGGGAATTTCCTTTGTTCAGATTCCGACTAGCTTGACCGCACAGGTGGATTCCTCTATCGGGGGAAAGACCGGAGTCAACACAGCACTTGCTAAAAACATGGTAGGGACCTTTGCTCAACCAGATGGTGTGTTTATTGATCCTGAAGTGTTGAGCACTTTAGGGCAACGTGAATTGATCGAGGGGATGGGCGAAGTCATCAAGTATGGCCTCATCCAAGATACTGAACTCTGGGAAGAATTAGAAGCCATGGATGGTTCTGTCCAGAGTATTTTAGAGCATGCAGAGAGCATCATTTCTCATTCTTGCCTGGTGAAGCGAGACCATGTGGTGGCAGATGAGTTGGACAATGGTATTCGACTGTATCTTAATTTTGGTCATACCATCGGGCATGCCATTGAAGCGACAGCTGGTTATGGGCAGGTCATGCATGGAGAAGCCGTCAGTATGGGCATGGTGCAGCTCTCCCGAGTTGCAGAAGAAAAGGGCTTGATGCCAAAGGGAATCACTCAAAAAATCGAAGGAATGTGTCGGAAATTTGGCCTTCCGGTGGACTATGAGAAGTGGGATAAAGAAGCCCTTTATCAAGCCTTGACCCATGACAAAAAAGCGCGTGGGACCAGCTTGAAATTGGTGATTGTTCCAGAGTTAGGGCAAGCAGCGATTCATCAAATCCCTCTTCAAGAAATGAAGGACTTTTTAAAAAGAAAGGAATAAGGTTGTATGAGATATTTAACAGCAGGAGAGTCCCATGGACCTCGACTAACAGCCATCATCGAGGGAGTTCCGGCAGGCCTTCCTTTATCTGAAGAGGATATTAATAAAGAGCTCAAACGTCGACAAGGTGGCTATGGTCGCGGTGCTCGGATGAAAATCGAGAGTGACCGTGTCGAGATCACATCAGGGGTCCGTCATGGCTTGACCATGGGAGGTCCGATTACGCTGAACGTGACCAATCTGGATCACCAAAAATGGCTGGAGATCATGAATGTAGCACCGGTCGAAGAGAAAAAGAAGAATCTACGTAAGATCACCAAGCCACGTCCTGGTCATGCTGATCTAGTCGGAGGGATGAAATACCGTTTTGACGATCTTCGAAATTCCTTAGAGCGTTCTTCTGCCCGTGAGACAACCATGCGTGTAGCCGTTGGTGCAGTTGCTAAACGGATTTTAGAAGAAATTGGCGTTGAAGTAGCCAGCCACATTGTTAATTTTGGGGGAATCGAGATTGCAATTCCCGAGAATCTAACCGTTTCAGAAATCAAGGAAAAGGCAGCGAAGTCGGAAGTTTCGATCGTTGTGCCAGAACAAGAAGAAGCTGTTAAGGCCTACATTGACCAAGTGAAAAAAGATGGCGATACCATCGGGGGGATTGTGGAAACCTTGGTTGGCGGTGTGCCTGTTGGACTAGGCTCCTATGTACAATGGGACAAGAAATTGGATGCCAAAATCGCTCAAGGAGTAGTCTCTATCAATGCCTTTAAGGGTGTTGAGTTAGGCCTTGGTTTTGACGCAGGTCGCCTAAAAGGTAGTCAAGTCATGGATGAAATCATCTGGTCTCAAGACACCGGTTATACCCGTCGCACCAATAATCTTGGTGGTTTTGAAGGGGGCATGACCAATGGTGAGCCCATTCTGGTTCGTGGCGTCATGAAGCCTATTCCGACTCTCTACAAACCCTTGATGAGTGTGGATATTGAAACCCATGAACCCTATAAGGCGACGGTTGAGCGCAGCGACCCAACGGCTCTACCTGCTGCAGGAGTGGTAATGGAAGCAGTGGTCGCAACGGTCCTTGCGACAGAAGTGCTTGAAAAATTCTCATCCGATAACTTGGAAGAATTGAAAGAAGCCGTTGCCAAGCACCGGGACTTTACGAAGAATTTTTAAGAGAAAGAGTTTTCCTTTGGAGAAGAAAGTTGTTTATATTGCAGGGTTGGGCTTGATTGGTGCTTCACTTGCGCTAGGCATTAAGAGAGCCCACCCAAACGTGACTGTTCTTGGGTACAATCGTAGTGAAGCCTCTCGAACCATCGCCCTTGAAAGAGGAATGGTGGATCAAGTGACGGATGATTTCGCAGCCTTTGCCCCTTTAGCAGATATCATTATTTTGGCCCTTCCCATCAAGCAAACCAAGTCTTACTTAGAAACCTTAGCTAGCTTGCATTTGAAAGACCGGGTACTGGTGACAGATGCAGGCTCTACCAAGGCAGAAATTGTCGCACAAGCTGAAAAAGTGTTTACAGACAAGGCCGTACGATTTGTGGGAGGACACCCCATGGCTGGTAGTCATAAGACAGGTGCCGCAGCAGCAGATGCAACCTTATTTGAAAATGCCTATTATATTTTTACTCCTTCCAGCTTGACGACAGGAGGTGCCATGGAAGAGTTGAAAGAGCTTCTGAGTGGATTGGGATCTCGATTTATTGAAATCGATGCCGAGGAACACGATCGGGTGACTTCCCAGATCAGCCATTTTCCTCATATTTTAGCCTCGACTCTGGTCGAGCAGGCTGTAGCTTATGGGGAAGAGCATGAAATGACCCGCCGTTTTGCGGCTGGTGGCTTTCGGGATATGACACGGATCGCGGAAAGTGAGCCAGGTATGTGGACTTCTATTCTCTTGTCCAACCCTCAAGCGATATTGGAGCGGATTGCAGATTTCAAAGAGCGATTGGATCAGGTAGCTGAGACCATTCAAGCAGATAACGAGAAGGCTATTTGGTCCTTTTTCCATGAAGGGCGGAAGCACCGAAAAGAAATGCAGATCCATCAGCGTGCTGGACGCGATAGTGCCTATGATCTCTTTATTGATGTTCCAGATAAAGAAGGTGTAATCCTTGAAATCTTACAACTCCTACAAGGGATTTCCTTGGTTAATATTCACATCAATGAAGAGAATCGTGAAGATATCCACGGGATTTTGCAGATGACCTTTAAAAATGCAGAGGATCAGGAGCGAGCTCAAACATTGATCAGCCAGGCGACGTCTTATACTGTCCTTGCTCGCTAGGTCTAAAGAAGGATTTGCGTCAAAATACCTGCTTCATTTTAGGAATATTGAAGGAAAAGCAGTATAATAGAAGTATCTTATCAGTAAAGGAGCCTAGAAAATGGCAAATATTTATGATGTAGCAAACGAACTCTCTCGGACCCTGCGAGACCTTCCTGAATATAAGGCTGTCGTAGAAAGCAAGCAAGCGATCGAAGCAAATCCAGAAGCGAAAACGCTGTTTGACGAATACGTCGCTTTCCAAAATCAACTGCAAGGCTTGATGCAATCCGGTCAACTTCCAACAGAAGCTGTGCAACAAGAAATGAAGGACTATATGGAAAAAATCCAAGCAAGTCCGATTGTGAATGAATTTTTCACTAAACAACAGCAATTGTCTATTTATCTTGCAGATCTTGAAAAGATCATCTTTGAGCCGATTCAAGATTTATACAAGTAGAAATTTCTACCAGAGTTGTCATTTCGACTCTGGTATTTTCGTTCGCCACTAGAGGAAAACAAGCTCAAAAAATGCTTGGAAACATTCGTTTTTTGTTCCAAATTTTTGATCAAAAATTGAATTCATGTCCTATTTATGATAGAATATGTGGAAAAGCACTCTGGAGATGGCAATGAAATTAAGAACCAATAGCAAGGGTCTAAAGGGAACCATTCGTGTCCCTGGTGACAAATCCATCAGTCACCGATCCATTATTTTTGGAAGTCTTGCAAAGGGCGAAACCAAGGTCTATGATATCTTGCAAGGCGAAGATGTGCTTTCTACCATCCAGGTGTTTCGAGATTTAGGAGTCTCCATCCAAGATGACGGGGATGTGATTCGGATTCAAGGAGTAGGCTTTCAAGGTCTTCTAGCCCCGACATCTCCCCTTGATATGGGCAATTCAGGAACTTCTATTCGTTTGATCTCAGGTGTACTAGCAGGTCAGGATTTTGCAGTGACCATGGTCGGAGACGACAGTCTTTCCAAACGGCCCATGGATCGTGTCGCGATCCCACTGCGTCAGATGGGAGTTGAGATTGCTGGTCAGGGAGATCGCGATTGCCCACCTTTACATGAAAAAGGGACCCATCAGCTTCAACCCATTCATTACCGTTTGCCAGTGGCATCGGCTCAAGTCAAGTCTGCTCTCATTTTTGCCGCTCTACAAGCTGAAGGTGAATCGACGATTATCGAGAAGGAAAAGACGCGTGACCATACGGAGGATATGATTCGCCAATTTGGTGGAGAGATCCAAGTGGATGGAAAAACCATCCGCATCCAAGGTGGACAAGAGTTCCAAGGTCAAGAAGTCATCGTTCCTGGAGATATTTCCAGTGCAGCCTTTTGGTTAGTGGCTGGCCTCATTCTGCCAGAGAGTATGATTAAGATTGAAAATGTTGGTATCAACCAAACTCGGACAGGGATTCTCGATGTGATTCAAGAAATGGGGGGAGATCTCACCATTGAGGATCACGATGAAAAAGCGGTCTCTGCAAGTCTCACTGTCAAGACTTCGTCCTTAAAAGGTATTCGGATTGATGGGGAGTTGATTCCACGCTTGATTGATGAATTGCCGATTATTGCTTTACTAGCGACACAAGCAACTGGTCAGACCGTGATTGCGGATGCTGAGGAGCTTCGTGTGAAAGAAACGGACCGCATCCAGGTCGTAGCAGATAGCCTCAATGCCATGGGAGCCACTGTCGTGCCAACGGAAGACGGCATGATCATCACTGGACCGACACCCCTACATGGAGCAGACTTAGAGACCTTTGGAGATCACCGGATTGGGATGATGGCTGCCATTGCTGCCTTATTAGTGAGTGAAGGAAATGTGATGCTGGATCGGGCAGAGGCCATTAACACCAGTTACCCTAGTTTTTTTGAAGATTTGGAGACCTTACTGCATGGCTAAAATTTTACTTGGTTTTATGGGAACAGGTAAAACGACCGTTGGTCGCATTCTTGATCCAAAATTCCATGATATGGATGAATTAATTGTTGAAGAAATCGGCATGTCGATCAATGACTATTTCGCAGTGGAAGGAGAAGCTGCCTTTCGTCGTCGCGAGGCTGAAATGTTAGAGCGTTTATTGGAAAATGAAGCGGCCATCATTTCTCCTGGAGGCGGGATTGTCGTCAACCCTCATAACCGTGCACTCTTGGAAAAAAATCCTCACAACATATATCTGCGGGTAGATTTTGAAACCTTGTACAGTCGCATTCAAAATGACAAAGCCATGCAACGTCCCCTCTTTTTAAACAACACCAAAGAAGAATTTAAGAAGATTTTTGATGGACGTTTGCCTTTGTATGAGGATATTGCTACCCATATTGTGGATGTTGAGGACAAAACACCTGAAGAAATTGCGGAGATCATTCGATGCTTGTAGGCTATCTTGGTCCCAAGGGATCTTTTACCCATGATGTGGCCACTCATAGCTTTCCAACTTCTGAACGCATCGCCTATCGAACGATCACAGATGTCATCAAGGCTTATGAGAATCAAGAGATCGATTTTGCGGTTGTCCCAGTTGAAAACTCTATTGAAGGCAGTGTCCATGAGACCCTTGATTACCTCTTTCACCAAGGGACCATCCAGGCCGTTGCAGAAGTGGTCTATCCCATCAAACAACAGCTCTTGGTAGCTAAAAAAGATCGGCCCATTCGAACGGTCTATTCGCATCCACAGGCCTTGGCCCAAGGGAAGGCTTTTCTAAGAGCCCATTATCCGGATGTGGCCATGGAAATGACGGCTTCAACAGCCTATGCAGCTCGCTATGTAGCAGAACATCCAGACTTGGAAATTGCAGCTATTGCCCCTCTGGCAGCAGCTAGTGAGTATGGCTTGGAAGTCCAGGCCAAAGACATCCAAGAAATCGAGGACAATTATACACGTTTTTGGATTTTAGGGGCAACAGAGCCAGCGGTCTCAGAAACTTTAAGTCCGACCCTTCAAAAAGTTAGCTTGGCCTTGACCTTGCCAAGTAACCTAGCAGGAGCCCTTTATAAGGGTTTGTCCACCTTTGCTTGGCGGGGGATCAATTTGACCAAGATTGAAAGTCGCCCCCTAAAAACAGCTTTAGGAGAATACTTTTTCATTATTGACCTCCTAAACGAAGCGCCTGATCTTTTGCAGTTTGCCTATCAGGAATTAGACAGTTTGGGCATTCAGACAAAAGTCTTAGGTCAGTATCAGGTCTATACCTTAAAAGATAACGGAATGGAGAAAAGATGAGTAACGAATCCAACTTTCTATCTCACCATGAGCGAAAGCGATTAGAGTACTTATACTCAAATTTTCATTATTTGAATGAACGAGAACAACTAGAATACAATTATTTGCTCAAAAAAAGTCAAGGAGTTTATGAGGAAACAGAACCCCTTCAACAGCCTGAAGTAGCTGCTACTGAAGAAGTGCAAGGGGAGATTGCTGAACCGATTGGTGACCTTCCTGTTTACCAATCACGTAGCAAAAAAACAAAGAAAAAAGCAGTTGCTGCGACGAGCGATCTACCTAAGAAACCACGGAAAAAGATCCGCGTCAAGCGGATCCTCAAGTGGATAGCTCTCTTTTTCTTGCTCATTATCGGTGGCATGGTCATTATGTTTGTGAAAGGCCTCAACAGTAAACCAGCTGGTAAGGATGCCAAGCCTGCAGTCGTCGAGAAATTTAACGGCAAGAAGTCGCGAGATGGGGTCAATATCCTGATCTTGGGGACAGATGGTCGGATCGGTGAGAAATCAGATGAGACTCGGACAGACTCCATCATGGTGGTCAATGTCAATAACAAAGAAGGAAAGATCAAGATGGTCAGCTTCATGCGAGATACATTGGTCCATATCGATGGTGTCAGCCAGCAAAATATTCCTGAATACGATGGCTACTATGACCAGAAGCTCAATACTGCCTTCACCATCGGGGAGCAAAATAACAACCAAGGGGCTGAATTGGTGCGTCAGATGCTCAAAGATAACTTTGACATTGACATCCAATATTACGCCATGGTCGATTTCAAGACCTTTGCGACAGCGATCGATACCCTCTTCCCGAATGGGGTCGAGATGAATGCGCAGTTTTCAACAGTTGATGGCGAAAAGGTCAGTGAAGTAGAAGTACCAGATGATTTGAACATGAAAGACGGTGTCGTTCCGCAACAAACCATCAAGGTTGGAAAGCAACGGATGGATGGCCGGACTCTTCTCAATTACTCGCGTTTCCGTAAGGATGATGAAGGGGACTTTGGCCGGACCCGTCGCCAGCAAGAGGTCATGTCTGCTATCATGCATCAGATCAAGGATCCAACCAAACTCTTTACGGGATCAGAAGCCCTTGGGAAAGTCTTTGCTATGACGTCTACCAATGTACCTTTCTCCTTCCTATTGACCAATGGACTTGGCCTAGTCGGTAGTGCTGGAAAAGGAATTGAACGAGTAACCATCCCAGAAAATGGGGATTGGGTCGATGCCTACGATATGTATGGTGGCCAAGGCTTGCTCGTCGATTTCGATGCTTATAAAAAGAAATTGTACCAAATGGGACTGAGATGATATAATAAGGGGATAGGAGTTTTGGACTCCACCCCTTTTAATTTGTAGAAAGATAGAACACCATGTTAAAGAAAAATGAAATTGTAACCGTTGAGATTGTCGATTTGACCCACGAAGGAGCAGGAGTGGCTAAGGTCGATGGCCTGGTCTTTTTTGTGGAGAATGCCCTGCCAGGAGAAGTCATCCGCATGCGCGTGCTTAAAGTCAACAAAAAGATTGGCTACGGAAAAGTAGAGGAGTACCTAGAAAAATCCCCTCATCGTAATGAAGAGCTTGATCTTGCCTATTTACGAAGCGGAATCGCCGACTTAGGGCACCTGGCTTATCCCGAGCAACTGAAATTCAAGGCCAAGCAGGTCAAGGATAGCCTCTACAAGATGGCGGGAATCTCTGATTTCGGAGTCCCCCTGACCTTGGGGATGGACCATCCTGTCCAATACCGCAACAAAGCCCAAGTTCCTGTTCGTCGTGTTAATGGTGTTCTAGAGACTGGTTTCTTCCGTAAGAATTCTCATGATCTTATGCCGCTTGAAGATTTTTATATTCAAGATCCAGTGATAGACCAAGTTATTCTTGCTTTACGAGATTTACTTCGTCGTTATGACTTAAAACCCTATGATGAGAAGGAACAGTCTGGTCTGATTCGTAACCTTGTTGTACGTCGTGGCCATCATTCAGGTCAGATTATGGTTATTTTGGTGACAACTCGTCCTAAAATTTTCCGAGTTGAACAGTTGATTGAACAAGTCATCAAGCAGTTCCCAAAAATCATATCAGTAATGCAAAATATCAATGACCAAAATACCAATGCGATTTTCGGGAAAGAATGGCGTACTCTCTACGGTCAAGACTATATTACCGACCAAATGTTGGGCAATGATTTCCAAATCTCTGGACCAGCCTTTTACCAGGTCAATACCGAAATGGCAGAGAAGCTCTATCAAACAGCCATTGACTTTGCGGACTTAAAAGAAGATGATGTGGTGATCGATGCCTATTCAGGAATCGGAACTATTGGCTTATCAGTCGCTAAACATGTCAAGGAAGTCTACGGAGTGGAAGTTATCCCAGAAGCAGTAGAAAATAGCCAGAAGAACGCAGAATTGAACGGTATCACCAATGCCCACTATGTCTGTGACACAGCTGAAAATGCCATGAAGAATTGGCTCAAGGAAGGCATCCAACCAACTGCCATCCTGGTCGACCCACCACGCAAGGGCTTGACCGAAAGCTTTATCAAAGCAAGCGCTCAAACAGGAGCTGCCCGCATCGCCTATATCTCCTGTAACGTCGCCACCATGGCGCGTGATATCAAACTCTATCAAGAGTTGGGCTACGAATTAAAGAAAGTCCAGCCGGTGGATTTGTTTCCACAAACGCATCACGTTGAGTGTGTAAGTTTGTTAGTGAAACGTAGTTAATCCTCAAAAGGTTTCCCAAACCTTTTGAGTCCACAGACGCATCACGTGGAGTGTGTTGCTCTGCTCGTAAAAACCTAGAAACCTTTGAACGCAAGGGAGTTTGAAAAGCCTTGATTGCAAGGCTTTTTGTATTGGCGTGGGGAAGTATCAGAGTGAGAAAATTTTTGGAATGAATAGAAGTGATAGCTAGAAATTATCAGTTTCTATTTCCATTTACCCTGTGGGTACGTGTTTGTTTCCATTGACAAGGAGTTTATGGGAATAGAAACGTCCCCACCTTACATATCTCCAGAATGGACGATTGAAATTGAGACAATTTAATAGAGATAAGCTCTTGTTATGTTTCTTTTAAGTCAATAAACTAACAATACTCAAAGTATGCTCAAAAATATGATATAATCTAGAACATAAGGCAATACTGTTTTAAAGTATTTTCTCTTAACCATGTCTCGTTAGACAAATCTGATTCGTCTGGTTTTCTAATAGATTTTAATGCTGACTTGGTTTTATAGCCATTATGCTCTCCATTATTTTAGTGTAGAACACTTTGGTTATTAGTTTTTTGTTACATTGTAAGCAAATCAATAGAGATAGAAAAAGGGATTATATGTTTAGTTATGAGGTTGTAGCAAGTTTTAACGACTTAGAAAATGCTATTTATACAACTATTTTAGAAAATGAAAATATATCCTCTATGACAATCAAGGAATTGGCCCAACTTGCACATGTATCAGTTGGAACCGTACAACGATTTTGCAAGCATCTAGGATTTGATGGATATAGCCATTTTAAGATTGCTTATAAAGAATATTTAAAAAATGAGCAAATTATTTTAAACAATCAAGACAATAATTCTTTGAAGCTATTCATTGATTATACTGAGCAAGATACTTTTTTGCAGCTGATTATGGAGGCTGTGGCAATCTTAAAGAACGTTGAACAGATTGTTTTTGTCGGAATTGGTTCCTCTGGAACTTTAGGTCGATATGGAGCGCGCTATTTTTCAAATATTGGCAAATTTAGTATGTGTATTGAAGATCCTTGGCAACCAGTGCTACAAAACAGTATGGAAAAAACTTGTGTCATTGCCTTATCCGAATCTGGTGAGACTTCTCAAACATTGAAAATTGTACAAAAATTAAAGGAAAAAGGTTGTCCAGTTATTGCCATCACAAATACATTGGAATCAACATTGTCAAGGCTATCTGATTGCTCCATAACCTATCATGTTCCTCAATTATTTTTAAATGGGTTTAATATTACGACGCAGGTACCTGTTATTCTCATTATTGAAATGTTAATGAAACAACTATATACTACAAAAGCATAAGGGTGTCTATGAATTTATTTGATTATCATAAAGCAAAAGGGCTAAATAATAGTGAATTAAGCGTGTATAATTTTATATTGCAACATAGAGATAAAGTTGCTACGATGACTATCAGAGAGCTATCGACATCTATAAATCTATCGACAACAACCATCATTCGTTTTGCGAAAAAGATGGGATTTGATAGCTACAATGATTTAAAATATGCCTTGTCAAGGTCGGAAGATAAGGAAAATAAACATCGTCACTACTTTCCTATTGATATTCCAGCAATACAATTTTTACAGACTAGTGTCCAAGATGAAGCTTTAAAAAAACAACTATCAGAGATAGCAGACTTGATCGTTCAAGCCAAACAAGTTATCTTTTTAGGGGTGGGTACTAGTCTAAGTTTGGCAGAATATGGCTCATATCTTTTTTCTGGAATCGGTATTCTTAGCTTTGCTATTACTAACCCATTTTATTCTCTGAAATTGCATCATTCTAATTTGGAGGATGTTTTGGTTATTGCTCTAAGTGTCAGCGGTGAGACAGAAGAAGTTCTAACTCTGGTACAGGGATTCAAAGAAAGAAATGCTAAGATTGTTAGTCTGACAAATACAGATATTTCCACTTTATCACAGCTATCGGATATAAATTTATCCTACTTTATGCCAGTTGCCTACGCAGATTCCTCGCTACGTTCCACTAATTTGACCACTCAGATTCCAGTTGTCTATTTTTTAGAATCCTTACGTTACCAAGTTTATTTAAAAAAATAGGAGTGAAAACTCTTGTTTTTTTTATGTAACAAATATTGTTCGACTGTACATATATTTTCTATCTCAATATCTATTGTCAGCAGGTACAGTATGTTATAAAATAGACTTGTTCATAGCGCTAGTACAAAATACAGAAAGGATAGGTAAAATGGCAAAAATACCAGAAGGCTTTTTATGGGGTGGGGCAGTTGCTGCTCACCAAATTGAAGGAGGGTATGATAAAGGTGGAAAAGGCATTTCGATAGCCGATGTGATGACGGTTGGAAGTGCTAGCCACTCTCGACAGATTACTGATGGCGTCTTACCTGACGAATATTATCCGAATCATGATGCAATAGATTTTTACAGAACCTATAAGGACGATATACAATTATTCGCTGAGATGGGATTTAAGTGTTTTCGAACTTCGATTGCCTGGACTCGTATCTTCCCAAATGGAGATGAAGAAGAACCTAACGAAGAAGGGTTGAAATTTTATGATGATTTATTTGATCAGCTGCTAGCTCATCAAATTGAACCGGTCATCACACTCAGTCACTTTGAAATGCCCTATCATCTAGTTACTAAGTATGGTGCTTGGCGTAATCGCAAGTTGATTGATTTCTTTGTTCGTTTTGCGGAAGTCGTCATGGAACGATATAAGGACAAAGTTAAGTATTGGATGACCTTTAACGAGATCAATAATCAAGGTGCAATTAATGTTCCTTGGTGCTCATGGACTAATTCTGGTGTCATTTATCAAGAAGATGAAAATCCAGTTGAGGTACTACAGCAGGTTATCCATTATCAGTCAGTGGCTTCTGCAAAAGTTGTTCAATTGGGTCGGAAAATCAATAAAAATTTCAAAATTGGTTGTATGCTGGCAATGGTACCATTTTACCCGAATACATGTGATACAAAAGATATACTTGCTAGCCAGAAGGCAATGGAGCATCGTTTATTTCACTATGGAGATCTTCATGTTTTTGGAGAGCGTCCTTACTATATCGAGGCCTTTTGTCGAAAAAATAATATCAAACTGGATATTTTACCAGAAGATCTAGAAACTCTAAAAGAAGGTTGTGTAGATTATATTGGCTTGAGTTACTATATGAGTGATACAGTGACTGCTACAGCATCTGAGGAAACAGAAGAGCTTTTCAAAGATGTTTATACTAAGAAAAATCCCTATATTGAATCAAGCGATTGGGGTTGGCAGATTGACCCTGAGGGATTACGCTATAGCTTAAATCTTTTATACGATCGCTATCACTGTCCGCTTTTTATAGTTGAAAATGGATTCGGTGCTTATGATAAGGTAGAGCCTGATGGAATCCATGATTCTTACCGCATTGATTACCTCAAACAACACATTGAACAAATGATGTTAGCGATTGAAGAAGATGGCGTAAATGTCATTGGTTATACCCCTTGGGGCTGTATCGATATTGTTAGTGCTGGTACAGGTGAAATGGAGAAGCGTTATGGCTTTATCTATGTCGATAAGAATAATAATGGCGAAGGAACTTTGCAACGAATGAAGAAAGATTCCTTTACATGGTATCAAAAAGTGATTACATCAAATGGAAACGAATTATAAGGAGTAATTAAAATGAATATTGGATTGTTTTGTGCAGCAGGTATGTCAACAAGTATTTTGGTTGAGCGTATGAAAGAAGCGGCTCAGAAAAAAGGGAAAGATGCAACAATTGCAGCTTATTCCATCAGTGAATTGGAACAAAGAGTTGGAGATATTGATGTGGCTCTATTAGGCCCACAGGTTGGTTTCCAACTTGAAAAAGCAAAAGAAATTTGTGCTTCTCACAATGTTCCTGTAGAAGTGATTGCAATGGCTGATTATGGCACTGTAAACGGTATGGCAGTTCTTAAACAAGCTTACATGATGAAAAAATAAGGAGAAGATGATGAAGGATAAACTAATTAAAAAGTTTGTTGATCGGATGATGGCCTTTGTCAATACCAAAGGTGTAACAGCGATAAAAGATGGTATTGTTTTCTCTATGCCATTGTTGATTGTTGGCTCCATCTTTCTTATCTTGGCCAATTTTCCAGTTCCAGCTCTAGCAACGATGTTAGAAACTAGTGGTATTACCCCTGTTCTCAATCAAGCAATTGGTGCGACCTTTAATATCAGTGCGATTGTAACAGTCATTGGGATTGCGTATACCTATGCTAAGCTAGAAAAACAGGAGCCGCTTGGGGCAGGTGTCATTGCCTTAGCAGTTTTCTTGCTAATCCAGCCCTCCAGTTTGATTTCTAAAAATGGGGATGTAGTTGGTAACATTATTCTGAAGGATTGGACTTCCGGGAAAGGGATGATTGGTGCCATTATCGTTGGTTTGATTGTAGGAGCAAGCTATTCTTGGTTTTTGAAGAAAAATATCAAAATCAAAATGCCAGATGGCGTACCAACTGGTGTAGCCAACGCATTTTCAGCCTTGATTCCTGCTACTGTTATCATCACAGCGGCAACGATCTTTGTCGGACTTGTTGAACAATTGTTTAAGGTCACAACGATTGAAGTGATTTATAATCTTATTCAAACACCAATGCAAGGCTTGACTGACTCATTGTTTGGTGCGGTGCTTATGTGTTTCCTTGTACCATTCTTATGGATGTTTGGGGTGCACGGCTCAACTGTAGTTGGTGGCATCATGAGTGGCTTGCTACAGGCGAATGCTTTGGAAAACCAAGCCATTTTAGATAAGGGCCTTGAATTAAATCTAGCCAATGGTGGTCATATTGTGACGATTCAATTTTTTGATCAATTTATCAATGTTACAGGTGCCGGGATTACGATTGGTTTGGTAGTTTACATGGTTGCATTTGCAAAATCAAAACAACTAAAAATTCTTGGACGTCTTGAAATGGTTCCAGCCATCTTTAATATCAATGAGCCGGTGCTCTTTGGTTTGCCGATTGTAATGAATCCAGTTTTAGCAATTCCCTTTATATTAACGCCTATTTTATCTTGTATCATCCAGTATTCAGCGATTTATTTTGGACTGACACCTATGTATGGTGCCGTTCAAGTTCCGTGGACTTGTCCTCCAATTATTTCAGGATTTATCATCGGTGGTTGGAAAACAGCCTTGTTGCAAACACTTATTTTGGTTATGTCTTTCTTTGTTTATTATCCGTTTATTAAACAGATGGATAAACAAGCTTTACAAGCTGAAATACAAGAAACAAGCGATTTAGAAGACGAAGATTGGTAAGAGAGGCATTAAAATGGACGAAAAAGTACTCGAAGTGTGTTTTCAAATTATCACCTATGTAGGAACAGCAAAATCTATGTACATCGATGCTATTCAATTGGCTAAGCAGGGTGAATTTGAGCAGGCTAAAGATAGAATTAAACAAGGCGAAGAAGCATTTGTACAGGGACACAATGCTCACCACTCACTTTTGACAAAAGAAATGAATGGGGAATTAAACCAAACAGGTCTAATTCTGATGCACGCTGAGGATCAGTTATTGAGTGCAGAAGGTTTTCGAACGATTGCTGAGGAATTTATAGCAGTCTATAAACGCTTTGAGGAAGGTAAATAGAGCAAGTTATGAAAGTAAAAATTAAGCAATGTTAATTACCTATTCAGACAGTCTTGGAAAAAATCTGAAAGACTTGAAGCAGGTCTTAGAAGGCCCTTTGAAAGATGTGGTCGGTGGTGTCCACATTCTTCCCTTCTTTCCATCGTCAGGCGACCGCGGGTTTGCACCCGTGGACTATACCAAGGTTGATGAGGGTTTTGGAGATTGGAGCGATATTGAGGCACTCAGTCAAGACTACTATCTCATGTTTGATTTCATGATTAACCATATCTCAGCCAAGTCGCCTTATTTCCTTGATTTCCTAGAAAAGAAAGATGATCCGCCCATGCGACAAGGTGAAACCGAAGGTCGAGAAGGTATCATGGGGTATAGGTCTCATAGAATGAGGAGGGAAACAGACGAAACGATACGGTAACAGAGAACTGCATAGTGTGGTGATGCCTTTTACCGACTGATATAGGATTGTAGAGATGGTAAACTGGATAGGATTTTGGTCAAGTTGAGTAGTTATTTTGACAGGAATATCATGTGCCAATTTCTCGACAACATCACAATCTCAGGAAGTGGGCAGATTCCTGTAACTTTCCTTGAAGGAAGAGAAGTTGACTTGTAGGAAACTGCAATCGAAAGGTTGCAGTTTTTTGTGTTGTTTCGTGGTATAATATGCTAAAACGATAAACGGTAAGATTGGTTACTAGCTGTAGGAGTTATATTATGGGTAAGTGGACTTGTCAATGCGGATATCCAATGAATGACCATGCTGCTCCAGACCCGAATGCTTTTTCGGTATTCTCGGATGAGTTATGGGAAGAGATAACGGATACCGCAGATGAAAATAATAAGATTGATTATTATGATATTACTGATGCTTCGTACTATGCTTGGCAATGTCCAAATTGTCATAGCTTGATGGTATTCGGTGAGGATGAGAATCCAAATCGTTATACTTTCTATAAGTGGATAGATTTAGATAGTGAAGAGAAGGGGATAACTGATCAAGAAACTGATTCAAACTCATCAGATGTAGTTTATAGAGTTGCATTAGTCACTTTCTCAGAGTTTGGCGAGGAGTACACCTATATTTGTGAGGATGAATCAATCAGGGAAGACCATTTTGTGGTTGTTCCTGTTGGAATCAACAACGTTGAGAAGGTTGCTCATGTTGTGAAGGTATATCAGGCTACGCAAAAAGATATCTCATATCCAATTGACAAGTTAAAGCGTGTGATTAAGCGTTATTCTGATTTTGATAAAGAGAAAGCAAAGGGGATTGCAGCTGAATTATTAAGGTCAGGTCGATGTTTGCAAATAGATGATTTTTCTAAATCAGTAGTAGCAGACGAATATTTTGATATTTTGCACAATAAACTTGGATACTGGTGGTTGGAACTGAATGGCGTTCCCATTCCAATGAAGGTTATCCTATTGTATACCAATTATGAAAAGTATCACGTTGACTGCGCTATACATATCAAACCTTACAATATGCACTATAGTACTTTCCAATCGTTAAAGTTATGTACCGACTTTGAGATTGACGCTTCCCGCTGGGTTGATGTCATTTCTGATGAATATGTTTGGGGAAATTCCTGGGAACTTGATGGTACCCAGTTTGGGATAACCTGTCAGGAATCATCAGAGGAGGATGAAGTGACACTTGGCAAATACAGTCGTGTCCCATATTATAACGACTGGCATCCAGATTGGAGCGATAGATACGGTTTTAATGTAGCTTGGAAACCACATGAATCTGATGAAGACTTGTCGGTAGGTTTTTACATTTCTTAAAGTGATAAAATCGTTCAATCATATAATAACAAAGCCAGACTAGTCACTTTTCGTTCTATAATATAGAAGTTTGCTATCACGACACGTTGAGTGCGTGAGCTTGTTGGTAAAAGCCTAGATAGAAAGCTTGGTATGAATCAATAATGAAAAGCCTTGATTGTAAGGCTTTATTTGTGTTTTTGTGATAGAATATAGGTAGTTATACTCGACAGCAACTAAGAAGCAGTAAAAATATTATTCATAAAAGAATTAAGATAAGGGCAATAAAATGACAGAAATTGACAAAAAGAATTTAAAAAATTATCTTTATTGTACATTTGGAATTACTTATATAGCTTGGGGTATTCTTGCCATCTTTACGCAATCTCATATTTTTGGATTAGAAACGATTATAGGAAGAATATTACATATAGTAGGTGCACTTGGTCCAGCTATTGCAAGTGGCTTTTATTTGAAAAGGAATAATATAAAATTTAAACATTTTTTATTTAGTAAGAAAGAAAATAGTAGTATTTACTTCATTATTCATTTGTTAGCAATTTTGATACTATTTTCTGTATCTTCCTTGGAATTAAATGGAGTATCAATTTATCTGATGCCATTATTCTTTATACAACTAATTTTTTTTGGTGGTGGACATGAAGAATTAGGATGGAGAGGAATATTACAACCATTACTTGATAAAAAATATACTTATTGGCAATCTAATTTGATTGTCGGTTCAATCTGGGGAATTTGGCATCTGCCTTTATGGTTTATAGTTGGAGAAAGTCATCAAGGATTTCCTTTTATTTTATTTTTTATATATACATTATTTTTAAGTTTTGTTTTAGGACTTCTTTACCGTCAAACGAAATCTGTGGGGTACTGTCTATTATTTCATGCGTTTGCAAATTTGTTAAATCTCTATTTTGTGTTAAAAATTAATGTTATTTTTATTATCATTTTTATTGGTTATTTGATTTATACGATATTGGCTAGTAATAGAATTAGTAAGGAAAAGAGTTTGTATCCAAAATAGCTGGATATACTCTAGAAAATGAAGATGATTTTGTTCAAGGGAATAAAGTAGAAATAACGAACATTTAGATGAAAGGTTTAGAGTATACATGAGTCTCTTATTTGAAGAATTTAAAACCATTTGTTTCCATTTAAATCGAGTCGGAATTACACCGACACTGATGGGTTCTTTGGGATTGGAGTTTAGAACGAAAGAAAATTGGGTGCCGTCTGACATTGACATTCATGTGCCTGGTGACCCTAGAGGTTGGGAAGCGCCTGATCATATCAGAATTTATGACTGGGACAAGATAATGAAAGAGATGAAAGACTTAGGCTACGTCTTAATAGATATTCATGAGCATGAATTCCAAAAGGATCGAGTGACTGTTGAATTTGGAAGTATCGATTCCTTACTTGATTTTGCAGGAGTTTCGGAATCGGATATAGAGCTTATTCACATTGAAGGCATCACTTTTCGTCTTCCAAGTCTGGAGCAGTATCTAAGTATTTACAAAGCCTCTTCTCAAGACTCCTATCGAAATGAACAAAATAACAATAAGGATTTTAAAAAGATCGAGTGGCTGGAAAAACATTTGTAAATTATCATATGAAAAGTAGTAAGTTGTAAGACTGGCTGCTATGTTATTTTTATTGGTTATTTAATTTGTACTATATTGGCTAGTAATAGAATTAGTAAAGAAAAGCAGGTGGAAAAATTGTAAAAGAGCCACAGGAACTTTTCTGGGGTGGATATCACGCATATTTTTCGGATTTAGATGGATATTATTGGGGAGTTTCTTGGGGCCCCAATTTCCAATTTGATGAAAATGGACTATTGAAATTTTAGTAATTAAGGGAGATAGCAAAAATGGCTTCAAGTAAAGAATATTTAAATTTCATTTTAGAACAATTGTCCGATTTGGAAGAAATAACATATGGATCAATGATGGGTGAATATATTGTTTATTATCGCGGAAAAATTGTGGGTGGAATTTATGATGATAGATTTTTAGTGAAGCCTGTTAACTCTGCAATAGCATATATGCCAAATGCAAAGTACGAGTTACCATATGATGGAGCAAAGGAAATGCTGTTGGTAGATGATGTTGACAACAAAGATTTTTTAACTGGCTTATTCAATTCAATGTATGATGAATTACCTGCACCCAAATCAAAGAAAAAGGAATAATAAAATCTCAGTTTATCTAGGTAATACCATTTAACGATAACCTTATGCTATCGTTAAAAAGTATGTGAATATGTTCTCGATGACTGCGCATGTCGAGTGTATAAGTTTGTTAATAAAACGCAGTTAAACATCTCGCTTTGACATTTCAAGCTGAGAGGCTTCAAAGCTCCACTGGAGCTTTGAACTCCCCAAACCTTTTGAGTTCTAAGAGAAATACCTGTTTGGATGGAGTGATACTTTGGTTTGGATCTGGGCTGTGATATAGATGTCATGACCAGAAATAATGAAATAGAGGAGTAAAATTGATGGAGCAAAATAAGCTCAAAGCAATTATGTTTGCCTTTCTGGCAGCTGTTTTTTATGCCATAAATGTACCGATATCAAAGGTTCTTTTGCAGCATGTGGGCCCGACTACAATGGCAGCATTGCTGTATCTCGGTGCCGGGATTGGTATTGGGATGATGTCACTTTTTAATAAGAAGGATAGAGAGAAAGCTGAGAGCCTGACAAAAGCAGATCTTCCCTATATTGTCGGAATGATTGTTCTCGATATTGCTGCACCGATTTTTCTGATGCTTGGAATCAGCTATGGTTCCTCAGCTAATGCCTCGCTTCTCGGGAATTTTGAAATTGTGGCGACGACGGTCATTGCACTGATTCTCTTTAAAGAAGCTGTAACCAAAAGATTATGGCTAGCCATTGGGCTAATCACCCTGTCAAGCATCTTGCTGTCGTTTGAAGGAACAGACAGCTTTCATTTCTCTTATGGTTCTTTGCTGGTGATCATGGCTACCGTTTGCTGGGGACTTGAAAATAACTGCACTAGAGAACTATCATCAAAGAGCACTTATCAAATTGTGATGCTAAAAGGCCTATGCTCTGGTCTTGGAGCCCTGGTCATTGCCCTTGTAAAAAAAGAGTCCTTTCCAGGATTTGGCTTTATCGCCATTGCCTTGGCTTTAGGTTTTGTAGCCTACGGACTCAGCATTTTCATGTATGTGAGAGCCCAGAATGTTCTCGGAGCAGCTAAAACTAGTGCCTATTATGCTGTCAATCCCTTGATCGGGGCTCTCCTTGCTTTTGTATTTTTAAGTGAATCCTTATCCTGGATGTATGTGATCGCCTTGATCGTGATGGTCATTGGTTCTGCTTTAGTGGTAGTCGATACGTTTATTCGCCAACATGACCATGAACACCAGCATACATTCACGCATAGCCATGGCGGAAGTACCCACACGCATACGGTAAGGCATTCGCATGTCCACAAGCATTATCTAACAGAAGAGAAGCACAGACATCGTCATTCTATCGAGGAGCTAGAGTGTCTAGCAGAGGAAAAAGATAGGTAAAAGCAAATAGAAGATAGGCTATTACGAGAGGCTGATATGAAATCAGAATGAGCTGCCTTTGTTCTGAAATTCGGTAGATGCGAAGAGTTTCTGAGAGCTATCGGTAAAACTTGTATGGACAGATTAAAAGTTGGAGTACCATCTTTGCCTCGTTTTTGAGAAAGGACAAAGAAAAAATGCAAGCACAAATTTTTTTGATGGGTGGAAATCCGCCGATAAAGAACCATACGATTGTTAATAAAATTGTGTCATCAAGGAAGATCGAAAGAATTGTCATTTTTACAGTTTATCGAGAAAATTGGCAACCGTATATGAAAAAGTACACGGAAGTTTTCCAAAGCCTTTTTTCTAACCTAAACACTGATTACTTACTCTTGGACATTGAGCAGATTAATTTTGGTAGCTATCTAGATGCTGATGTCATCATCATCGGTGGTGGAAATACGGAAAAGTATTTAGCTACTTACGTCAATCAGCAGTTCAAAAATTATATCGATCGTATGCTGAATAAAGGGGCGAAAGTTATAGGATTTTCAGCAGGAGCCCTTTTATTAGGAGAAAAAGTCTATGTCTCACCTAATGATAATTTAGATCATCAGATAAAGATAAAAAATGGATTAGGACTCTTTGGTCAGTTTTTAATTAGTGTCCATTATGATTCATGGAATGATAATACTAATAAGGATAGAGCTGAAGAACTCGTTAATGTTTCCATAATTCCACTAAATGATCATTCCTGTCTTGTATTAGATAAACTTGGAAATATCATAGAGAAAATTGACTAGTTTTCATTATCTAAATCTTGATCTAGGTAACTAAAGTGTAGACAAACTGGATGGGTTACTAGTGAAAACTGCAAGAAGTGTTGGAAAGTGAATCGGAGAGTGCGTGATGAATTTTAGTAGTAAGATAACCATAAATAAAGGCTGGTCAGATGATAAAAAATATTGTGTGACAGATCAAAATCAGCAAAAATATTTCTTGCGTGTTTCTGATAAGGAGAAGTTAGATTCTAAAAAATTTGAATTTGATATGATGGAGAAAGTGGCTTCTCTTGGAATTCCGATGTGTAAGCCAATTAGCATAGAACTCTGCGATGACGAAGTACATTCTTTACACGAATGGATAGACGGGAAAGATGCTCGAGAAACCATTTTAACTGTTTCGAAAGAACAACAATATACTTATGGAGTAGAAGCAGGAAGTATACTTCGAAAAATTCATTCACTTCCTGTTACAGAAGTTCGTGAAGATTGGGAGGTCTTTTATAATCGAAAAATTGATGACAAAATCTCCAAATACAAAGAATGTCCCGTTCAATATGAAAATGGTCAGATCTTTATTGATTTTTTAAATGCAAATCGAGAATTGTTAAAAGATAGACCTCAGGTTTTCCAACATGGAGATTATCATATAGGAAATTTCATGATTGGTGTAGATCGTAAAATTTATGTCATTGACTTTGATCGATTTGATCTTGGGGATCCTTGGGAGGAATTCAATCGTATTGTATGGTCTGCTCAAGTCTCTTCCTCTTTTGCGTCTGGTATGATAGATGGATATTTTGATCATAAGGTTCCGGATTTATTTTGGAAGCTTCTCGCTATCTATATTCTAAATAACATAGTTGGTGCTCTTCCATGGTCTGTTCCTTACGGAGTTGAAGAAATATCAGTAATGCAAAATCAAGCTAAGGAAATTTTAGAATGGTATGATGATATGAAGCAAATCATTCCTAGTTGGTATTTGATTGAGAAAAAAGCTGAATAATAAAAGAGTTGATTAAAGAAGAATTTGGTAGTTGGGACGTTAAAAGTAAAGAGACTCAACAAGTTTACAAGTTAGCAAGTAAATTTTTTAAGTGACAATTATCAGCTATAAAGTTGAAAAATGGTAACTATAAAATAGTTTCATTCTACATTTTAATTTTAAACAACAACTCAGTTACTTTCGTTCTTTAATATAGGAGTATACTAGCACCACATGTTGAGGCGGTAAGTTTGCTAGTCAAGGAGTAAAACGACGAAGATTAGCATTTACTTCCGCCCATGCGATAGCTGTCCGTGATTGACAAGTGCTAGCACGCAGACAGAACGGAGATAGCGAACCGCTGAGTGTGTCGCTCTGCTCGTAAAAGCTTAGAAACCTTTGAACGAAAGGGATAATGAAAGCCTTGATTGCAAGGCTTTTTGCTTTATGGTGGGTAAGTATCAGAGTGAGAAAATTTTTGGAATGAGTAGAAGTGATAGCTAGAAATTATCAGTTTCTATT
>NZ_KV811485.1:393658-455968 GCF_001813105.1 Streptococcus sp. HMSC072C09
TGGGTACGTGTTTGTTTCCATTGACAAGGAGTTTGTGGGAATAGAAATGTACCCACCTTGTTTGAATCAAGTGAAGTGTAGTTGAAGGAAATCTGTTGAAAGCAATACTTCATTTTACCGAATAAGTAATAATTTAGGCAACTTCAAATCGATTAAAAAAAACTATTTTAAAGGTTAAGAGTAGACAAAAATTGTCCACTCTTTTTTGCAAACTCAATTTATCAATAAATGAAATGAGGGAATGTAAAATGAAATATTTTGAGGTTGAGTTAGAAAATCCTGATGAATTTTTAAAACTACAAACAGAAGATTTTGTGAAAGCTAATCGCTTGCTACTAAGGAAGATAATCCAGAGCGTTACAGTCTATGAAGAAAACTTCGTCATATCCTTTAAATCTGGCATCGAATTGGAAGTATGAGTCTCATTCCATAACTTTTATATTGAACATATCATCTTGTTGTGTTATACTATAAATTGATATAAACAAAGATGTAGGAGGAACCGAAACTATGACAGCCTCAATGCGTTTAAGATAAGCTGGCAATAAAAAAAGCAGAATCTATACCCGATGATAGGCTTTTTTGTTGTGCTTATTTATACGATATTGAGCATTCATTAGTTACGGTGAGGATATTGGTTATTTAACTATACCTTTATTTAACTATGTCTTTAATATGAATGTTTCCAAATTGTATGTATGCAGACCAAAAGCCACATTGTGGGGTTTGGCCTGCATTTTTTATTGCCTAGAATGCTATTAAAAATAGAAATTCAAGCAAAATAATATGCAGGAGATAATATAAATGGAAAAATACAACAATTGGAAACGAAAATTTTATGCAATATGGGCAGGGCAAGCAGTATCATTAATCACTAGTGCCATCCTGCAAATGGCGATTATTTTTTACCTTACAGAAAAAACAGGATCTGCGATGGTCTTGTCTATGGCTTCATTAGTAGGTTTTTTACCCTATGCGATTTTGGGACCTGCCATTGGTGTGCTAGTGGATCGTCATGATAGGAAGAAGATAATGATTGGTGCCGATTTAATTATCGCAGCAGCTGGTGCAGTGCTTGCTATTGTTGCATTCTGTATGGAGCTACCTGTCTGGATGATTATGATAGTATTGTTTATCCGTAGCATTGGAACAGCTTTTCATACCCCAGCACTCAATGCGGTTACACCACTTTTAGTACCAGAAGAACAGCTAACGAAATGCGCAGGCTATAGTCAGTCTTTGCAGTCTATAAGCTATATTGTTAGTCCGGCAGTTGCAGCACTCTTATACTCCGTTTGGGATTTAAATGCTATTATTGCCATCGACGTATTGGGTGCTGTGATTGCATCTATTACGGTAGCAATTGTACGTATACCTAAGCTGGGTAATCAAGTGCAAAGTTTAGAACCAAATTTCATAAGGGAGATGAAAGAAGGAGTTGTGGTTCTGAGACAAAACAAAGGATTGTTTGCCTTATTACTCTTAGGAACACTATATACTTTTGTTTATATGCCAATCAATGCACTATTTCCTTTAATAAGCATGGAACACTTTAATGGAACGCCTGTGCATATTTCTATTACGGAAATTTCCTTTGCATTTGGGATGCTAGCAGGAGGCTTATTATTAGGAAGATTAGGGGGCTTCGAAAAGCATGTATTACTAATAACAAGTTCATTTTTTATAATGGGGACCAGTTTAGCCGTTTCGGGAATACTTCCTCCAAATGGATTTGTAATATTCGTAGTTTGCTGTGCAATAATGGGGCTTTCGGTGCCATTTTATAGCGGTGTGCAAACAGCTCTTTTTCAGGAGAAAATTAAGCCTGAATATTTAGGACGTGTATTTTCTTTGATCGGAAGTATCATGTCACTTGCTATGCCAATTGGGTTAATTCTTTCTGGATTCTTTGCTGATAAAATCGGTGTAAATCATTGGTTTTTACTATCAGGTATTTTAATTATTGGCATTGCTATAGTTTGCCAAATGATAACTGAGGTTAGAAAATTAGATTTAAAATAAACAATATTGGAGGAATATTTATGTATCTTATTTTCATGTAACTCTTCCTGCTAAAATCGCAGGGTTTTCCCTGCATACAAGCAAATGAAAGCATGCGATTATAGACAGGAGGAAATGTTATGGAATTAATATTAAAAGCAAAAGACATTCGTGTGGAATTCAAAGGACGCGATGTTTTAGATATAAATGAATTAGAAGTATATGATTATGACCGTATTGGTTTAGTAGGAGCAAATGGTGCTGGAAAAAGCACTTTACTCAGGGTACTTTTAGGAGAATTAACTCCCCCAGGATGTAAAATGAATCGTCTGGGTGAACTTGCCTATATTCCCCAGTTGGACGAAGTAACTCTGCAGGAGGAAAAAGATTTTGCACTTGTAGGCAAGCTAGGTGTTGAGCAATTAAATATACAGACTATGAGCGGTGGTGAAGAAACAAGGCTTAAAATAGCACAGGCCTTATCGGCACAGGTTCATGGTATTTTAGCGGATGAACCTACGAGCCATTTAGACCGTGAAGGAATTGATTTTCTAATAGGACAGCTAAAATATTTTACAGGTGCACTGTTAGTTATTAGCCATGACCGCTATTTTCTTGATGAAATAGTAGATAAAATATGGGAACTGAAAGATGGCAAAATCACTGAGTATTGGGGAAACTATTCTGATTATCTTCGTCAGAAAGAGGAAGAACGTAAGAGCCAAGCTACAGAATACGAACAATTTATTGCGGAACGTGCCCGATTGGAAAGGGCTGCGGAGGAAAAGCGAAAACAGGCTCGTAAAATAGAACAGAAGGCAAAAGGTTCTTCAAAGAAAAAAAGTACTGAAGACGGAGGGCGTTTAGCTCATCAAAAATCAATAGGAAGTAAGGAAAAAAAGATGTATAATGCTGCTAAAACCCTAGAGCACAGGATTGCGGCCTTAGGAAAAGTAGAAGCTCCGGAAGGCATTCGCAGAATTCGTTTCAGGCAAAGTAAAGCATTGGAGCTCCATAATCCATACCCTATAGTCGGTGCAGAAATTAATAAAGTATTTGGGGATAAGGCTCTGTTTGAAAATGCATCTTTTCAAATTCCGTTAGGAGCAAAAGTGGCGTTAACTGGTGGTAATGGAATCGGAAAAACAACTTTAATCCAAATGATCTTAAACCATGAAGAAGGAATTTCTATTTCGCCTAAGGCAAAAATAGGTTACTTTGCACAGAATGGTTACAAGTACAACAGTAATCAGAATGTTATGGAGTTTATGCAGAAGGATTGTGACTACAATATATCAGAAATTCGTTCAGTGCTAGCATCTATGGGGTTCAAACAGAACGATATTGGAAAAAGTTTATCTGTTTTAAGCGGTGGAGAAATTATAAAATTGTTGCTTGCTAAAATGCTCATGGGTAGATATAACATCCTAATAATGGATGAACCCAGTAACTTCCTTGACATACCAAGTTTAGAGGCTTTGGAAATACTAATGAAGGAGTACACCGGAACTATCGTGTTTATCACCCACGATAAACGATTACTCGAAAATGTAGCAGATGTAGTTTATGAAATTAGAGATAAGAAAATAAATCTGAAACATTAAATTTAAGGTAGTCGCTGGTCAGTATAGTCTGTTCTGGTTGGCGACTCCATTGTTAAAGAGTATAAAGACTTTAGATTTTATGAATATTAAAAATAGGAACAGTCAATTGAACTGCTCCTATTTTTCTGCTAAATATATTGTAGTTTTCTTATATGTATAATGATAGATTAGCGGATTCTCATCTACGGTACTTACTTCAAATATGAAGAAGTGATCGCGGTTATCTCTGGACTTTTCCTTATTGAGGACAAAGTAATTCTTACGTGAAGTCGCCATTGTTTTTAGGATATCATCAGTTAGGAAGGTCAATGGAATATTCATGTTAGAGTAGCGGTAGAAGTCACGTTCAAAATCTTGGTAGCTCTCGCTATAATAGTCCATTTGTAGGTGATTACGCTGAAACTCAAGCTGATTCATAGAGCACCTCCTCGACAAGTTCAATACTAATAATGTCTTTTAATTTCAAATTGATGTGACCTGTTGTAGTTTTTATCAAAATGAAATCTTTGGTCAGACTTGGTATTGTTCCAGTGTAGGAAACACGCTTGTTTTTTTCAATCACTTGAATGCGTGTGCGTAGCTGCCCGGCGTATACTTGACTGAGGAGTAATAATTTCTTCTCTAGTGATAAGTCAGACATGTACGTTACTTTGTTTGTATCATCAGAGAGTGCTGATGCATGTTCAGATAGGAAAAAGCCCATCCATTTTTGCATCTTTGTATCCTGGTACTCTCTTGCTGATTGAAATGGTAAATATGAACGGTCAATCATATCAAATCCTTTCTATGCAGAGGCAAGGGTATTTTTATCAAATTGAATCGTAAAACCTTGAATTCCCCCACCTGTGTAACATTCTTTAAAGCGATTGATTACCTCAGTATAGATTATCACAGATGAGCTTGTTGGCTTAATGCTAAATGTAAATTCCAATGGTAATCGGTTTTCAGATTTAGCATGTACTAGTCGTATCGATATTTCAGTTGTTTTGAGTTTTCTCTGACGAAGTTTTGAAGTTGCTGTTTCAACGATTCCATGTAAAAATCTTTCAAGCATTTCAATATCATTACATCCTTTGCTACGGATTTCTGAAAATTGTACTGTATTTTTTTCTTGTTTCATTTTAATCCCTCCAATCCACCCGCGGAATGACCACCGATAAGTTTACTGCGTTCAATATTTCTGGAACCTTCAGTTAGGACGGTTCCTTTTTGTATGGCTAAAAAACCAAACTGTTCTCTGACAACATCAATAGCTGTCTGAAGTCTATTATCTTTTTCAATTTGTTCTACATCATCAAAGAGTGATAGTAGAGTATAGCTTTCATCTACGAAGCCACTATAAGATACACCAATTTGTCTCACTGCACCAGAGGTGTATTTTTTCGGAATAATACAAGTACATGACTCACCATTGTTTTGGGGAGATTTGCGGGTTCAATTTTATTCTGAGCATTTATAGATTTTTTCATCTCAGTCCTAGAATAGCCAATATGAATAGAAACGACAGTAGTCAATACTAGGGCTACTGTTCCGTTCCACAGTATCATTTAAAAATCATTTTCACACCCTTTCGTCTATTAGTATAGAAGAAAGCTCTCAGCACATGAGGAGAAATCATGAGGGATATTCTCAGTTGAATAAGTAAGAGTATAATCTACATCTCCAAAGTAGGAGTGGCCAGTTCCAGCAGAAAGACCTTCATAGGTTTTATAACTGAATAGATCGACTACTTTGTTGTCGAATTTTTCCTGTTCTTCAAGTAATCCTGAGGAATAGACGACAACTTTAAAATCAAATAAGCTAAAAACGCTCTAAAATCATTAAATTGATATAAAAATGTTTTTTATTGTCAAAATATACAATTAAAAAAATTTCCAGTTTTTTTAAAATCACTATCTCAGATGACAATTTAATCAAAATATGATATAATACAGAAAAAGTAAAAATAACAAAAGTAACTTACAAAAGTAAAAGAAAAAAAGTAAATAGATAGCCACGGCGGATATTCCTTTCATTGTTTAGAAGGAGTTGCTGTGGTTATCGTTGTTGCTGAGCTAATTAATTGCTCTTATTACTTAGATGAAGTTACTTTTGTTATTGAATTAATTCAAATAATAATAACGATCAATGAAAGTACTCATCGATATTCCCTTTATGCAGTTTAGAGCACAAAGGAAAATGGTACTGATTTGATCGTTTTTTTGTGTATTGACATCCTAAAACCCAGTCAGAACCTTCAGTCATATTAAACAAGGAGATAACATGAGATTTGTTGTATATAAACATTCACTAGTTTTAGGTGATAACAACATCGTGACAAAGCAATTTATCGTTCTGAAGCACGATGACGGCAACTTACAATTTACTGATTTTCATCGTTATGTTAAATCTACTTCAAGAATCAAGTCTATTTCAGATGATGGGAATAAACGCTTTTCTTACGTTGTTAAGTTTCTAAATTTTATATTTGGTACTTCTGGACTTAAAAGTATAGATCAACTTACACTTGAAATGGTTAGAGAATTTTTTACGCTTTATGGATTATCTCAGTTACCAGGAGATAGAGAAAAAAGAAAGAAAAGCACCGTTGAAAAATGCGTAAATGCAGTTCTTGACTTCTTAACTCTTTATTTAAGTGAGCGAGAGGGAAAGGCTAAGTTAAAAGCAGAAGAATTGTATTCTACGACAACTTTTACGAATAGTAGAGGACGGGTTATAAAGCGTAAAGAACCAAATTTTGAAATATACGTAAATGATAGCAACACTGAGAAAGCTATTTTTCGTGATATGCCAAATAGTGCTTTTGAGATGTTATTTTCTCACATAGCACACTATCATAAAGATCTACTCATGGTTGTGGCCTTGGGAGCCTTTGTTGGCTTAAGACCATCAGAAGCATGCAATGTAAGACGTGAAGATAGTCCTCTAGGGCCAGGTATTTTGTTTCACCAAAGTGATGGGCAAGTATTTAAGATTGAGATCGATCTACGAAAAGAAATACCTCTCCGAAGCGATTTAAAGCCAACTGGACGGATTAAAAAGGAATGACTTCAAGCAGTACCTTATATCTTTCTGGAGGTCTTTTTAGACACTTATAATGACTATATGACTTATCTGGAAGGTAAGAAGTATGAGAAGGATTATGGACCTTTAAATCTTAACAGACGAGGAAAAGCATTATCATACGATGTATACTATCAACGATTTCGTAAGATTATTCGCGACGAAATGATCCCAATCTTCTTAAAATCTGATGATGCAGAGGTTGTCTTTTTTGGGCAGCTTTTGCAGGAGCATAATATTTCCCCACATATTTTCAGACACTGGTACACGACACAGTTAGTATTATCTGGGGTTTCTGAAATAAGTGAGCTTATGTCAGCAAGAGGTGATAAATCGCCTGAGAGTGCTTGGGTTTATCTACAAAACAAAGGAGAAATCGCAAAACAATATGGTCAAGTTAATAATGGTGTTTTTGACTATATGAATTGGCGAGCAAATGAACTTTTTGGTGATAAGTTAGAAAGGTAATGTATGACTTATTCAATTAAATCTTTGATCGAAAATCTGTTAAGTGAACTCGGAAAAAACGATATACAGTATAAAGGCAAAATTAGTAAGTTTTTAGTTGATAACAATTGGTTTAATATTGAGATTGATTTGGATAACTATTCTATCTCAGATAAAGATGCTCAATTATTAATAGAAAAAATAACCAATTATCTTCTTGGACCAACTGGTTTAGCAGGAATTCAGCCTATATTTAAACAAAAATTCCCATTAACTTACAAATATTTTCAGCAATACTCAGAAGATAGCAACTTATCTAAGGAAAACATGTTTTATGTTCAAGATTTTCTTGCTTTTTATCTTAAAAGAGATTTATTTCTCTGTAATGATAATGAGATTGAATTGTTGGTTGAAGAAGCAGTATATGCACTTGAAAAGCAAAAAGGCGAAGTTTTTATTGATTTTTTAAAGTGGTTAATGAATAAAATGAGATGTAACTATCACAAAAGATATGAATTTACACCTCGATACACATTAGAACAGGAGACTAACGCTTATGAGTTAGACGAATATTTAGAATTACTGTATTTTCTTTTTAATGACAATTACATTAGAAAAGAAGATATGCTTTATAAAGCAGCAATCTCAAAAGACTACGCAGATACCTGGCTATTTCTAGCACTTCATTTTATATGTGCGCTACGTGGAACAGATTTAGAACAACTTGGACATCCACAACTTCCTAGAACACCGAAAGAAGTTCTAAAATCAGTTAGAAGTGGTAATTGGAGTAGCAGTGAGGCAAGAAGAACTCTTTTAAGTATTACAACTCGTTTAACTTATTTAAATATTACTCCAAACAAAACAAAGCGAACTAAAAATATTAGTCAGATTAAATTTCAGGTCCCTGAGAGTTGTCAGGTATTGATTGGAACGTTGTTGGCTATCTGTGAAGCTCATTATCAGTTGAATAAAGATAATAATGATGAACCTTTAATTCGACAAATAAAAGAATATAAACGAATTAATCGATATATGGGGAAAGAAATTGGAGACTTATTTCTTGAAAGGAATTTTAGTTCTAGATCTGCAAATAAATCCTATCTTCAAACTGTTGCCATGTTAGCAGATGATGTTTTGCAAGAAAAATCTGAGTTAAATATTAAAGGCTATTTTTTAGCCGCATTAGCCCGTAGCCATAAAGGTTCATTCGATGAATTTGCACAAACTACAACAACGTACCTAAAAGATGCCCAACTAAGCCAGCTTAAACCAGAAATGGTTGCGAGAGAACTATTTGAACGAGGTGTTTTATCTATGATTCCATCAATGATCCTGACGATTGTAACTAGAGGAAAGTATAAAGAATTAAGTCCTAGTCAACAGACTCAGATGATTAAACAGTTAGATTTGACACCAAATGAGATTGAAAAAACATTGGCTTTAAGCATTCAGGCAGAAGTGAAATCGCAAAAGGCATTAAAGATTTTGGTAGAAGAAGAAGCAGAGCCTAATCAACTTCTTACTATTTGTCATCGTATAGGAAACGGTGAAGCCTTCTCAAAACAAGGTGAAAGCATGTGTCTTTTATCTGCGCTTGGAAAGATTTGTCCATATGACGATAGGCAACATTGCATCGGTTGTCATTATGAATTACAAACGAAATCTACTTTATTGTTATTAGTAGGAGAATTCAATCGTTTGAACAAACAATACTCTAGAGTTCGAACTGATTTAGAAAAAGGTAAAATTCGGAGTATTTTAGAAGAACAAATAAAACCTTGTTTAACTGAAATGTTGCAAGCTTTATGCGAGCAATATGGAGATGACGTGTTACATGATTACGAAGAAATAATAAAGGAGTTAATAAATTGAACAATCAAGCTAAACTTTTTAAAATTGAAAATTATTTTGAAACTTTTGACCGTGATTGTGTTCTGCGAGCAAAAGAAGTTTTCGATGACTATTTTGATAAAGGAATTATTCTAAGTTACGATTTTGATCATAAGAAATGGGAAACTACAAATGAATATGCCAATATTAGCCTGTTTTTTAACATTTCTGAATTTCAATATAGGAGATTTTATCAATCATTTTTTCAGTTGTCTTATAAGGAATTTATCAATTACTTAAAAAGTTTTATTGTTTTCTCAATGAAACAACATGTTTTAAAAACTTTACAGCTATTTCTAATGGATATTAAACAAATTATTAAAAATACAACCAAAGATACGTTTTTAGATTTAGAAAATATTTCTGTAAAATTTCCTGGTTTATGTATTGACTTTTTCTCAAATCTTCCCTGTTCAGATGATAGTCAACTAAATCAACTATTGGAGCAATTAGATAATAAATTAACTATCAACCTTCAAAAAAAGCAGAGGTCAAAACAGCAAAGACAATTAGCGCAATTTCAATCCTATTTTACTTTTAATGACATTTTAAATGATTATTGGTCTCAAACATTATCTAAGAAAGAACGTCTATTTTATTATCCATTGTATCTCTGGTGGCAGATTACAGCAATTTTACCTTTAAGGCCAAGAGAATTTCTTTTAATACAAAGAAACTGTTTAACCGAGAAAGATGGAAAATATTTTCTTACATTAAGGAGAAATATAATCAAAGGAAGGGATCGACTTGTTGCACATAAAATTTCTGAAGATTATACTTTGAATACTTATGAAATTACTAATTCATTAGCTTCTGAAATAAAGACTTACCTCAAACTTACGGAAAATAATAATTCTACTAAATTAGATACATTATTTGTGACTGATCCTCATTATAACCGTTGGGGTCGTCGAACAGGTGTTAATAACCGATTTTTAACTTACACTAATCTCAATACTATTTTGAGGTATTTTTTTAATGAGATTATTTCTCAAAAATACGGTTATCAAGTTAATTATTTTAGTTTTCCAGCTAGATTAGATGAAAACGAGATTAATTTGATTCATATTGGGGATACGAGACACATTGCAATGATCAATTTAATTGCAGAAGGGGCTAGTCCTGTTACAGCTATGCTTTTAGCTGGTCATGAAGATGTGACAACTTCATCTCACTATTTTTCAAATTTAAGCCAATTTATTGAATGTCGTAGTTATCAAATGTATCGTAAACTAACGAGTAAGAATACGAATTACACCATAAGTAAGAGACAGCCATTTTATACAGCACAAGGACAATACATCACTTTAGAAAATAAAGGACGGTGTTACTCACCCCGCTTTGCGAAAGGTGATTATTCAGATTGTCTGAAAGTTATTAGTGAGCATGCAGAACTAGGTGCTTGTACGAGCTGCCCTTTTTACCGTAAAGCAGGTAAAGATTATTTTTCAATGGATAAAACATTTAAAAAGTCAGTTGATGAAAAAGCTATGGTTGTAGATGAAGCGATTAGAAAAGTTAGGCAAGGGAAAGGTCATATTGAAGATATTGGAGAAGCTTTGTTGAAATTAAAAACAGTTAGCAATACCTATCAAGATTACTTAAATGCTAAACAACTATCTTTAGAGGAGAATAAGTCTAATGGCTAGAAAGAAATCAATTTCTGATGATGAATTGATTCATTTGTTTGAACAGTATTTAATTTCCCAGTGTTCCTGTGATTTAAGCTTGGTAAAAATCCCTCGGTTTGGTGACTATGTTAGGAATAATGGCTATCAAAATGTTGCGGATACAACCATTAGACGTAATAAAAGATTCAGGGATTTTTTAAAAGAAAGTGAAATTAAATACCAAGATGAAAATTATGAAGCTGTAATTACTTATAAGACCATAGATCCTGACAATTTTATGGCAAAAAATCGTGCTCCAGGTGCTATGAAAAGAGCATTGGTGGAAATTAGCCAATACTACAAGAAAATAGCAAACATTGCGGCCAGCTATAAACAAGAAGCAGATAAGTTACGTAGTTTAAATTCTGAACTACAGTCAACTAATGAAGATTTAAAACAGAAGCTACAAAGAGAAAATGAGTTAAGTGATGAGAATCAAAAACTATTACAAATAATCAAAACAAGTGTCTATCCAGAAATTGCGAATGAGCTTTTAAAAGAAGAAGGATTGTTAAAATATTCTCAAAAGGTTATCAGTGAGGATTTCCTAGCAGACAATATCATCACCGCTGATTCAGAAATAGATTTTCATTCTGGTGGTCTTATTGAACAAGAAAATCCTCAAAAATCAACTAAAGTGGTTTCTATTAAAAACTTACTAGACAGCAAAACTAATTATAAATGAGGAAAGAAATGAACAAGAAAGTTAAAGATAATCCAGCTATTTACATGTACTGGGATCAAAAACGAAATGTTCTTGACCCCAAAAAATTATCGTCAAATAGTTTAAAATATGCCTATTGGTCTTGCCCTTATTGTCAACACCATTGGGAAGCGAAAATCATTGATGTGCAGCTTGACAGTTATGAATATCTTAGGTGTTGCCCCCATTGTGGATTAGGTGAACGTTCCATTGATGAAAATGAGAGCGTCCTTCAGGTTTATCCCGATTTCAGAAATTATATAAACTACAGCATTGAGCGAGATGAAGAATTAGATGAGAAACTTCTTACCTTGCCGTTCAATAGTAAAAGAAAATTCAATTTTAAATGTCCGACGTGTCAATTAAGTTGGAAAGATTCTGCGACAAATAAGAGGTTATTTCAACTAACAAGTGGGGATTTATTTCATTTTGGCTGCAATGAAACTTCCTATCATTGCGATTACAAATCAATTTATCCAAATTTAGCTAAAATCTATAGCGAACATTTAAACAAATTTAAATTTAACGAACTGAAGCTGAGTTACAATATAACAGTACCTATCCATTGGGAATGTGATAAGTGTCATTGCAAATTTGAATTATCTATTGATAGATTATTGAACCGAATTAAAAGAAGTGGTCATTACTGTTTGGAGTGTCATTCTTCATTTGAAGAGTTATTGGATAAAGATTTTGATGTTTCTCCTCTATCTTTTTTAAATTCTTCCATGCTCAAGGAGTGGTCTAAAAGGAACAATAATACACCTAATCAAGTTGATGTATTATCTAATGTTCATGTGTTATGGGAATGTACGAATTGTCACGGAGAGTATTCATGCTCACTATTTGAAAAAACAGATAGGTCTTGTCCATTTTGTTCAAATAGAGAAAAACTTCAGGATTTTAATACACTAAATGAAACACATCCCTATTTGAGGGAATTTTGGGACCTCAGTAATGAAAGGGATTTTTCCGAATATTGGTTTAAGTCAAATAATGTAGTTAGTTGGGTTTGTCCTTGTTGTAAAATCAACTTTCAATGTAGCCCAGCCGAAATGATCAGTCGAACCGATTTAGAAAATCAAAACTTTCAAACATGTCCCAATCAATGTGACTGGAGGACTGAGGTATTTAAAAATAATATTTTCCTTAAAGAACCAAAACTCATCAAAGAATGGAGCGATAAAAATAAAATTCCTATTCATTTATCTCAGACAACAATAGAAACGAAAAAATATTGGTGGGATTGTTCAAAGTGTCATGGGACATATTTATGTTCTATCCCAATTCGAAGAGAAGTTTCTCAGTGTTGTCCTTTCTGTAACAACGATAAGCCTCTGAATGGGTATAATACATTTGATTATTTGTACCCTGAACTAGCAAAATTGTGGGCACCAAATAATAAAGTCTCAATAGATAGTTTTGTTCCATTATTAACTGAAAAAAGGTTTTATTTATGGCGCTGCAAAGAATGTAACTTCGAATTTCATGAGCGCTTCAGCATTATATTAAATAAGTATTTAAATTCCGAGACAAAAGATCTTAAAGAAATGTGTCCATTTTGTGCAGAATTAAAAGAAAGACAAGATAATATCTCATTTGAAGATTTGATGAACGAGTGGGACTATCTTAACAATCTTATTCTAGGGGATCCAGAAAGAATCCCAAATAATACGCAATTAAGATTTTGGTGGATTTGTAAGAATAATCCAGAGCATCGTTATAGAATGGCTATTGTAGATAAGATTGCAAATGTAAAACGATCTATCGAGCCATGCATATTTTGTAAAGGGCGTAGACGAAAAAGAGAACATTTTGTTCCTTATAGGAAAATTTAAAAAACAGGTTCAAATTTGAACTTGTTTTTTATCATAGATTTTTATAAAGTACATTATTTTAAAAGATTGTATTTTTAGTTTTCAAGTAGATAGTGTACAGAATTTTAGTATGCGAAAGATTTAGTTTTCACGGGAATAAAGTACATTATTTCGAGAAAAATTTTTTCCAGTTAACCTATATAACCCCTATAACATCTTTCCGAAAAACTATAATTTTCTTGAAAAATATATCTGGCTATGCTATACTACTAGTATAGAAAGATTTGGAGAAAAAACATGAAACGCGAGATCTTATTAGAACGGATTGATAAACTCAAACAAGTCATGCCCTGGTACGTATTGGAATATTACCAATCGAAATTGGCCGTTCCCTACAGTTTTACAACCTTGTACGAATACTTAAAGGAATATGATCGATTTTTCACCTGGGTCTTGGAATCTGGTATATCGGATGCTGACACCATGGCCGAGATTCCCTTAGACGTTCTGGAGCACATGACCAAGAAAGACATGGAATCCTTTATTCTTTACTTACGTGAACGTCCTCTGCTCAATGCCAATACGACAAAAAACGGGGTTTCCCAAACAACCATTAACCGTACCCTTTCTGCATTATCTAGTCTTTATAAGTATTTGACTGAGGAGGTTGAAAACGAGCAAGGTGAACCTTATTTCTATCGAAATGTTATGAAGAAGGTTGCTACCAAGAAAAAGAAAGAAACCTTGGCGGCTCGAGCTGAAAATATCAAGCAAAAACTCTTTTTAGGGGATGAAACAGAAGGTTTCCTTAACTATATCGACCAGGAGTACCCGCAAACACTCTCAAACCGCGCCTTATCCTCTTTTAATAAGAATAAAGAGCGAGATTTAGCCATTATCGCACTCCTTCTCGCCTCTGGTGTCCGTCTCTCTGAAGCCGTTAACCTAGACCTTCGTGACCTCAATCTTAAGATAATGGTGATTGACGTCACTCGAAAAGGTGGAAAACGAGACTCTGTTAATGTTGCTGCCTTTGCTAAGCCTTATCTAGAACAATATCTCGCTATTCGAGACAAACGTTACAAGACAGAAAAGACTGATACAGCTCTCTTTCTGACCTTGTATCGAGGTGTTCCAAACCGAATTGATGCTTCTAGTGTTGAAAAGATGGTCGCCAAGTATTCAGAAGATTTCAAAGTCCGAGTGACGCCCCATAAACTACGCCATACATTAGCAACTCGTCTCTATGATGCAACCAAATCACAGGTTTTGGTCAGCCATCAGCTGGGACATGCTAGTACACAAGTTACAGACTTGTATACGCATATCGTTAATGATGAGCAGAAAAATGCCTTGGATAGTTTATAAAATTACATAACGTAAATTATGTAAAAAGCATTCTAATAGAAAAAGAGCGTAAGATTTTTTATGGAATCTTACGCTCTTTTATACTTTCTATAAAAATTCGATCCAATAATTACGGTGTGGCTCAATAATGACTGGTTTTCCCCAAAATGATTTTAGATAGGCCAGATTTGCAGGGGTGACCGGTCTTTTTTCACCATTGTGCTTCTCTGCACTCTCTTCTGTTAAAAAGCATTTAACAGCTTCATATGGCGTACCATCGCTCGCTATTCGATCAATCCCTAAATAAGCAATTTCATCACCGGCCTTCGGAAAATCTGTAAATAGTTTACCAATAAAATAAACCGTCTTATCTTTCATTAATTCATAAGCTTTACTATTTTCCAATCTGTTATTCGCTGCAGCGTACATAATACAAAAGCTGTCCACGATATCTTTCAAATGCATTAATTCTTCTTTGCTAACGATTATTTCCTCAGGAGCAAGACCTCCAATGATTAAGTTTTCATAATGAGGTTGCTGGATGACGTTATCTAAAGCCATTCCCAATGGTAGTTGGATAGCTTGATAGCCTAATGGTTCTAGCTCCTGCTTTTTCTGGTCAAGGTGTTCTTGTGTAATACTGACATTCAAATCGTAAGGACTTGAAGATTGTTGCTTTCTAAAAAAAGCAACGACTATACGATCTAACTGTTCAAATAGACCAAGATTTTCCACTGGAACTTTCATCATCGAATATGATCCCCTTTTTTGTTCAGATTTCCTCTATATTCTACTCTCATTATTTTTGAATATCAAGAAAAGAGGCCGTGTCATGAACTAACTTTTGATGAAAAATCTTAAAAATTTTTGTTTGACATGATCTGTTTTCTTCATCAGCCTCTACCTCCTGAATAGCTATAAAAGATAATCTAGAAGATCCTACCATTCTTCAGCCATGGACTAGTTGAGTTTTATCACTTCGTCAGCTTTTTCCCAAATTACTGGATTATGGGTTGCAATAATGATTATACGCTCTTGATTCTTTAACATTAAGAGCAAGTCCATCACCTCTTGTGAGGTTTCTGGATCCAGTGCTGCAGTTAGTTCATCTGCCAAAATTAAAGGTGGATCTTTTAAAATAACTTTAGCTAATGCGACACGTTGCGCCTCTCCCCCCGATAATTCATAAATCTTTTGATCCAGAGCAAGGTAAGCCAATCCTACTTTTTTGAGCACTTCTTCCTCTTGCTGCTTCTTCTCTTTTTTCGTTAATTTTTGCCCAATCAATCCCAAATCTAAATTTTTACCGATCGTCTCGTTTTCAAGTAGTCCAAAGTTTTGGAAGAGATAACCTAATTCACGCTTAAAGAAGTGATGCTGTTTGATTTGTTTCAGTTCTTGCCCTTTATAGCTTATACTCCCTTTTTCATAAGGCTCTATCTTCGCCAAGATATTGAGCAAGGTTGTTTTACCACACCCACTATTTCCGATCAGAGCATAGACCTTACCTTCTGTAAATTGCAAACTCAAATCTTGAAAGACCGTTCGTTGGCCAAATGATTTGGTTAAATGTTCTACGCTAATCATATTAGGCTCCTTTCAATACAGTGGCTAACAAGTGGTCTTCTTTATGAGACCGGTATAGGAGAATGAACCAAGCATTAGTAATAAATAGCAAGAGAGTAACAAGAGCAATCCACCATTCTTGAGTGAGAAGGAATACCAATAGGCTTCCTAATAGCAAGAGGCTACTTTCTGAGAGCAAAATCATTTGGTGAATGTTTACAAATCCCAGCCCTGCAATCTTCTTCAAGAAGATTTGTTTTCTAAACTCTTCAAAATATAGGAAATTCATAGTGTTAAAAAGAAGAACAGAGGTTGCTATACCAAAGACTCCACCTGCAATCGCCATGAGATTTTCTATTTGTATGGATTGGGCCATTTGCTGGTAAACGTCCACTGCATAGTCGTACTGACTAACACTTTTTTCAAGATCATACTCAGCGACTAGCTTCTTACTATTCTGAAGCCCATTAAAATAAAGGTAGGAATCTAGGTGGGTGAAATATGGATTCTCATAGCCTCCAAAACTTTCAGGTTGTATAACCACTAAAACAGGATCTGTAAAGAATTGCTTATAGCTGATTGGTGTGTTGTTGTAGATAAAGCGTTTTTGATGATTCGGAATATACGTTACCTGCGCCTTCATTGATAAGGTGATATTTCCTTGATCATCTCGAGGAGATAGATAATCTTCATATCGTTTGATCATCTCCTCTTCTCGACCTTTTAATTTTTCCGGAAGTAACAGACCAAATTCCCCTGCTTGTAAGTGATTTAAGTGATCTTTTTCTTCAGGAGAAACTGGAACACCTTGGATTTCGAGGTAATTTGGAGTTACATAGAGAGTTCGTGCAAGAGGATCGTAATCTGTGATTGAAAACTCTTTACCTGTACTAGGATCCGTCATAACTCCTTTTGGACTAAAAAATACGAGGTGATGATAAGCTAAAAGACCACCATTTTCAATGCCAGACTCGATGAGCTTAGACCATTTTGCTCTGTTCTCAATTTGCGTCTCTTTGTTTGTTTTCTGTGAAAAATACTCCCGACTTGTACTAATTTGGACCCAATTCGTCTGTTTTAACCAAGCCTCACTTCCCTCTTGGTAAGTTTGCCAGACGGATCCATAAATACTGATTCGATGAATCGCAAGGCCAATTAATGCCACAGCGAGAAATTGACAAATAAAGAGGAAAACCAATATGCGCTTCAATGGAACCTTCCCTTTTAAAAGGGGGACTAAATGAATCGTTTGAATACTATATGCAAAGAGGAAGGATAAGAAAACAGACAAAATTAGTAAAATCCCATTGTAAATAATACTACTGAAAATGACGATGGAATAGGAAAAAGGTGTCAATTTTAAGCAATAAATCAGAACAGCACCCATTATACTTGCGCCAATACATCCCAAAAGCAACTCTATACTATCATCTTTTAGAGAATGTCCGAAAAGTTGCAAGCGTCTCATTCCTGAAATATATCGAATCCCAGCACTTCTCATTTCTTGTGTTTTTTGAATAATCGTAAAAGAGCTAAAACTAATGATAAAAATGACTAAGGCAAGTGATTGTGAACCTGAGCCAAAAAAGGCAATAAAGGTCAGCAGAAGATTCGGTTTCTCAATAAAAGTTTGTGAGAAACCAAGAGTATGAAGAGTTTGATCCAGCTTTTCAGTTTCCAATTCACCTGTTAATACATAATAATTCGTTAGCAGGCTTTCTTTGGCAGCCAGTTCTTTCTTCTCTCTTTTAATCCCAAGAGGAAGTTTTCCCTCTCCGTAGATTTCATAGGTGAAAACAACCTGCCCCTTAGAGTCTGTTCTTTGTATCTGACGGGCAATTATACTATGATTTTCCCTTGCCAAGCGGTCTAAACTGGAAGATAACTCTTCATATGTGACGCTCTTATCTTGTCTTACCACACCTACTACCGGAAGACTGCGGTGGATAAGCGTATTTGGAGAAATAAAGGCAATCCAAATCAAAAAGCTAGAGATGAAAAGGTTTGATAAAATAATAAAGACACGTTTCATATCATCACACTTTCTAAAGCAGAAAAGGAAAGTAATACCTAGCTAGTCAATTAATTTCGTTGTTTAGTGGTTACTGAGTATTAAAAAATCATATTTATATTTTTGTAAACGAATACATTTTTCCACCTTTACTATACTACAAAATCCTTAGTAAAACAATAATTTCTATGTGAAACTAGTTTCAAAAAAGAGACCCGCTCCTGCGAATCTCTTACGACTTTATTCCACCACTGCTTCAGCAATTTCCTCTGCAGTGATTCCTGCGAAGTAACGACCTAGGTTAATGGTTTGAAGGGCTTCGAGGACGTCTTCACGTTCGTATTTAACGCCACGAAGAACCTCTTCTACTGCTGCAACATCTTCAATACCAAAGAAGTCACCGTAGATCTTGATGTCTTGGATTTTTGATTCAATGACGTTGGCGAAGATTTCAACCTTACCGCTAGGGAATTTAGTGCCACGACGTACATTGTATTCAGGAGACTTCCCATAGTTCCAATCCCAAGTACCGAACTTGGTTTCCTTGATACGATTGATTTCAGCCAATTCTTCATCTGAGAAGACGTACTCCGTCATTTCAGGGTATTCTTTCTTCATGTAGTCCAAAAGTAGGTCACGGAACTCTTCAACCGTGATTTTTTCTGGCAACTCATCGATGATATTGGTCACACGAGCACGGACTGATTTAACCCCTTTGGACTCAAACTTGTCTTTAGATACCTTGAGAGCATTAGCAAGGACTGACAAATCAACGTCAAAGAGAAGGCAACCATGGTGCATGATCCGACCATTGATATAAGCTTGGGCATTTCCACAGAATTTCTTGCCATCAATCTCTAAGTCGTTACGACCCGTGAATTCAGCCTTCACTCCAAGCTGAGCTAAGGTGTTGATCACGGGAGTTGAAAAGCTCTTAAAGTCAAAGGCCTTGTTTTCATCTTCTTTTGAAATGATGGTGTAGTTAAGGTTGTTCAAATCGTGATAAACAGCCCCACCACCACTGATCCGACGAACCACTTCAATCCCATGATCCCGAACGTAGTCACGGTTGATTTCTTCGATAGTATTTTGGTGGCGACCAACGATAATGGATGGTTTGTTAATCCAGAGAAGGAAGATTTGATCCTCATCCAATAGATGCTTAAAGGCATACTCTTCTAAAGCAATATTAAAAGCAGTATCATTTGAATAATTAATAATGTATTTCATAAGATTCCTTTATATACGATAGAGACTGGTCCAGCATTTGCTGTCCAGCCATTCTATCATTTCAAATACTATTTCTTCTTAGGTGAGTGAACCGCCAAGCCGAGTACATCCGCAAAGGCTTCGTACATCACTTCTGAGAAGGTTGGGTGACCATGAATGGTCTTGAGCATTTCTTCTACAGTGATTTCCATCTCAATGATGGTAGAAGCTTCGTTGATCAATTCAGCAGCTGCTGGACCAATGATATGAACCCCAAGAACTTCACCGTATTTCTTGTCTGCAATAACCTTAACAAAACCTTGAGCTGCATCTGATGCAATCGCACGTCCGTTCGCCGCAAAGTTAAATTTACCGATTTGAACATCGTATTTCTCACGAGCTTGTTCTTCGGTCAAACCAACAGCCGCAACTTCTGGAAGGGTGTAGATGGCTGCAGGAGTCAAGTTCAATTTGGCAACAGCATGATTTCCCTTAAGAGCATTTTCAGCCGCAACTTCACCCATTCTGAAGGCAGCGTGAGCCAACATCTTAGTACCGTTGATATCACCTGGCGCATAGATACCTGGAACAGACGTTTCCATGTATTCATTAACCTTGATCCGTCCACGATCCAATTCAAACTCAACTTCACCGATTCCTTCAAGATCTGGAACACGACCGATTGAAAGAAGGGCTTTGTTTGCGATGATATCATCTTTTCCTTCAACCTTGATACGGAGTTTGTCATCTTCTTCAATGATTTCTTGCAATTTCGTATCGGTCAAGATTGTCATACCTTTACGTTCAAGAATCAAGCGAAGGTTCTTAGATACTTCCGCATCCATAGCTGGAACGATGCGGTCCATCATTTCAATAACCGTAACTTTTGAACCGAAGGTCATGAAGGCTTGACCAAGTTCGATCCCGACAACCCCGCCACCGATGATCACGAGGCTTTCAGGTACTTCATTCATTTCAAGAATATCGTCACTCGTCATGACAAGGGATGATTCCATACCTGGAACGTTAATCTTGCTGACTTTTGAACCACCAGCAAGGATGATCTTCTTGGTTTCAAGCAATTCAGAACCATTTACCAAGACATTCTTATCTTTGGTGATAGTACCGATACCTTTATGAACATCCACTCCGTAGCTGCGAAGAAGACCCGCAACACCACCAACAAGGGTATTAACAACTTTAGATTTAGTTTCTAAAAGTTTATCCATATCTACTGAGAAACTTGGATTTTCAATGATAATACCACGGTTGGCTGCATGTCCGATATTTTCGATAATTTCAGCGTTGTGGAGGTAAGTCTTAGTTGGGATACATCCGCGGTTCAAGCACGTTCCACCAAGTTCAGATTTCTCAACGAGAGCAACCTTACCACCTAATTGAGCTGCTTTAATAGCAGATACGTAACCAGCAGGACCCCCACCGATCACTACGATATCATAAGCATCATCGCTCTTATTGTCATCGTTTGAAGCACTTGTTGCAGCTGGTGCTGGACTTGCTTCTGGTGCAGCTCCTCCAGCGGTTGGGATGTTTTCCCCTTCTTCACCAAGATAACCGATTACTTCTGTTACAGGAACAGTTTCTCCATCCCCTTTCAGGATAGCGATCAAGTAACCGTCTTCTTCCGCTTCCAACTCCATGCTGACTTTGTCTGTCATGATTTCAAGGAGCACTTCTCCTTCTTTTACAAATTCGCCGACTTTTTTATTCCACTGAACGATTTGTCCTTCGGTCATATCTACGCCGGCTTTTGGCATAATTACTTCTAAGGCCATTTTATTTCCCTCTTTTTCTTGTTTCTATTCTCTCGTTGATTAGACCAACATTGAAATCGGGTCTTCAATCAAGGCTTTCAAGTCTTTCATGAATTTGGCACCAGCCATCCCATCGACAACGCGGTGGTCAATGGTCAAGCCCAAGCTCATGATTGGACGAATGACAATTTCACCATTCACAACAACTGGTTTTTCAACCGTTGCACTAACGCCAAGGATGGCAGAGTTTGGTTGGTTGATAATCGGTCCAAATGATTGAACGCCAAACATTCCTAAGTTACTGATGGTAAAGGTTGAGTTTTGCAATTCACTAGGCGCAAGCTTACCATCCAAGGTACGTCCGATAACGTCCTTGAAGGCTACGACCAACTCTGACAAAGTCATTTTTTCTGCGTTATAGACAACCGGTGTCATCAGTCCATTGTCCATCCCAACTGCCATCGCTAAGTTGACATAGTTATGAGTAATGATGGTTTTGCCATCTTCCGTCAATGATGCATTGATGTAGGGGTGTTTCATCAAGGTCTTAACCACTGCTAAAGAAAGCAAATCTGTTACAGTGACTTTCTTGCCAGTAGCTTCCATGATTGGATCCAAAACCTTCTTACGAAGGGCCAACATTTGAGACATATCAACGTCATAGTTCAATGTAAAGGTTGGTGCTGTCAAGTAAGATTCCACCATCCGTTGAGCAATCACCTTACGCATTGGTGTCATCGGAATCCGCTCGATCTCACCATAAGGTGTCACATTATCAGGAACTTCTTCGACTTTCTCAATTTGAGAAGGTGACTTAATGGTCTCGTTCTCAATATTTTCAGGAAGGAAAGCAAGGACGTCCTTCTTCATGATCTTACCACGATGACCCGTTCCTTGAATCTCTTGCCAAGCAATATTGTGTTCTAAAGCAATTCGTTTTGCAAGTGGTGAAATGCGAACCACATTTGTGTCTTTATATGTTTCCACGTCTTCTTTGTGGACACGACCGTTTGCGCCTGAACCAGAAACATCATAGAGGTTGATCCCAAGATCATCCGCTAATTTTCTAGCCGCAGGAGTCGCTCTTAGCTTATCATCAGCCATGACCTCTCCTATTCTATTTATGATGCAAAGGGCGTTTAAAAGCGACTGAAAAATAGGAAATCAAGGCAGACTTCGATGAAGTCAAGGAGATTTATCTTTTTTCCGAGCTTTTAGCCCGTGCTCTAATCTAAGATATTAAGGACGCAGAGAACTTTGTACCTAAAAAGATACAAAGTTTCCTCGTCTAATTCAAATGATATTACATAATTTATGTTATGTATTATTCTTTGTTATATGTTTTACGAATAGCATCTTTGATGCTTTCAACTGTTGGAATCATTGCATTTTCAAGGTTTTGTGCGTAAGGCATTGGCACATCTTCCCCCGCACAACGGCGGATTGGTGCATCCAAGTAATCAAATGCTTCTGATTCAGAAATAATAGCTGAAATTTCACCAATATAGCCACTTGTTTTGTGGGCATCATTGACAAGGACTACTTTTCCTGTCTTCTTGACAGAATTAATGATGATCTCTTTATCGAGTGGGACCAAGGTCCGTGGATCTACTACTTCTACTGAGATGCCTTCTTCTGCCAATTCTTCAGCTGCTTGCATCACACGACGGAGCATTTTTCCGTAGGTTACGACAGTGACATCAGTTCCTTCGCGTTTGATTTCTCCGACACCAAGTGGAATCGTGTAGTCTGGATCAACTGGCACTTCCCCTTTTTGGTTGAATTCTGATTTATATTCGAGAATGATAACGGGGTTGTTGTCGCGAATAGAAGACTTAAGCAGTCCCTTCATATCCGCTGGCGTACCAGGAGCAACAACTTTCAAACCAGGAATATGAGTAAACCATGATTCCAAAGATTGGGAGTGTTGAGCTGCAGATCCAACTCCATTACCAGCAGCACAGCGAATGGTCATCGGCACTTGACCTTTACCACCAAACATGTAGCGAGTCTTAGCAGCTTGGTTGACAATAGCATCCATGGCAATCACTGAGAAATCCATGAAGGTCATATCAACGATTGGGCGAAGTCCGGTCATGGCTGCACCTGCTGCTGCACCTGAAATCGCAGCCTCAGAAATCGGACAGTCACGGACACGTTCTGGACCGAATTCCTCAAGCATTCCTACTGAAGTTCCGAAGTCTCCACCGAAAACTCCGACATCTTCTCCCATCAACAATACATTTTCGTCGCGACGCATTTCCTCAGACATAGCAAGGATAATGGTATCGCGGAAAGACATTAATTTAGTTACCATAATTCTCTACTCCCCCTTAGTCTGCGTAAATATCTTCGAAAGCTGATTCGAGTGGAGGGAATGGGCTTTCTTCCGCAAATTTCACTGAAGCTTCAACTGCTTCTTTTACTTCTTCTTGGATCTGATCCAATTCTTCTGCGCTCGCAATCTCATTTTCAAGGAGATACTTGCGAAGGTTTTCGATTGGATCTTTCTTCTTCCATTCTTCTACTTCTTCACGGGTCCGGTATTTACCAGGGTCAGATGAAGAGTGACCGAGCCAACGATAAGTGACACTTTCAATCAAGACAGGTCCTTTACCAGAGCGGACGTGTTCAACAGCTTTTTGGAATCCTTCATAGACATCGATAACGTTGTTCCCATCAGGAATAAACATACCAGGAATGCCATATGCAGCACTACGTTCGTGGATATGCTGGATATTGGTCATTTTCTTGATGTCAGCAGAGATTCCATAACCGTTATTGATACAGTAGAAAATTACTGGAAGATTCCAAATAGAAGCCATATTCACCGCTTCGTGGAAGACACCTTCATTGGTTGCACCATCGCCAAAGAAGCAGACGACAATCTTACCAGTCTTTTTCATTTGTTGAGTAAGGGCAGCACCTACTGCAATTCCCATACCACCACCAACGATCCCGTTAGCACCAAGGTTACCAGCATCGAGGTCAGCGATATGCATGGAGCCACCCTTCCCTTTACAAGTACCCGTATACTTACCAAGGATTTCAGCCATCATGCCATTTAAATCGATTCCTTTAGCAATGGCTTGTCCGTGTCCACGGTGGTTAGATGTCAGCAAATCATCGTCGTTTAAAGCCAACATCGCTCCAACGTTAGCCGCTTCTTCCCCAACAGAAAAGTGCGTCATTCCTGGCACTTTCCCTTTTTTTACTAACTGTGCAATTTTTAAGTCCATGCGACGGATTTCTTCCATTTTACGGAACATTTCCAATAAGAGACTTTTATCTAATGTTGCCATCATTTCGCCTTTCTTAGCATTTATTCATTCTCTTTCATTCTAGCCAAAAATGAAAGCACTGTCAAAAATAATGCTCAAATGATTTCACAAACTATATACCTTGGAGGAAGGTTTTATAAGCATTTTCAACTTAAAATAAACTATTTCACAAACTTTTCTTTCATGAGATTGCATTAAAATATAAAAAACCGATAGGATCCTATCCTACCGGTCGTTATCTTATGATTGGCGTTGACCAAAGTCATGAATCATTTGTTCTAATACTTCACGACTAGGCGTTGTTAACATGTAAAGGTAATCACCTTGAAGCTCAGCAAAGGCTGCAGGCATATCTTTCTTGACACGGAATTGATCATGGTATTTAGCCAAAACTTCTTCTTCTGACAGAGCATAGGCTGCATTGGCACGACGAGAAGTTGCCAAGCAATAAAGGGGTTCAAACTCAGAAGCCGGGAAGGGTTCCCCTGCTACGATGGCAGCATAGCCACGGTACAAATCAATCGAGTGAGCGTAGTTGTAGACGTCGATGGTAAAGCCACCTGCAGGGCGATTATTGTACTCGATCGCAATATATTCATCCCCATCGCGGAAGAACTCAATGTGGAAGAAACGTTCCTTCATACCAAAGGCTTTGACAATCGCTTCCCCGTATTGACGCAATTTTGGATCCATCTCTTTAAGAACATAATAAGAGTTGTCCATCTTGTAGAGCATCAAATCGAGTGGCGTATAAGCATAGTCAAATGTAGTTGAAAAAACAATGTTGCCGTCACGATCCACTAGACCATCAAAGGTACAAATCTCACTAGAAGTGACGAATTTCTCAAAGAAATACTCAGTATTGCCATCCCATTCTGCCTTGAAATGGTCCACATCTTCTGGCGTTTCGATCTTGAAGGTTGCTGCTGCTCCTACCCCATTGTCAGGCTTAGCAATCAATGGTAACCCAATCTTCTTCACGGCCTTATCAATGTCTTTTTCTGTTTTAACCACAGCACCCGGAACGACTGGGACTCCAGCCTTCTTGAAGAGTTTCTTCATTTCGGATTTGAACTTGGTTTTCTTCAGATCTTTTGGCTTAGCCCCGAAGACATTGAATTGCTCCCGAAGCGCCGCATCCAATTCCAACCAGTATTCATTGTGGGATTCGATACGGTCGATTGGACCATGTTTGTAAAAGAGAAAGGCTACCGCACGCTTCACTTCATCCAGATTTTCCAAATTTTCAACACGGAAATATTCTGTTAAGCTGTTGCGCAAAGACTCATCTAACTGTTCATATGGCTCTTGACCAATTCCCAAGACAGTGATCCCTTTATTAGCCAACTCGATTGTAAATTGTTGGAAGTTTTGTGGGTAATATGGTGAAATAACGATATAATTCATTGAGGTCTCCTCCCTTTTTACTTATAGATACATTTGGCCTAGGAAATATGGCATTTGTTTGCGCCACCATTCCCAATCGTGGGCGACATCATGCCCCCATTCAGCGAACCATGCAGGAATATTTTTGTGATCAAAGGCTTCTTTCAGTTTGTAGAAAGATGGAAGTCCATCTTGTTCCCAAGCCCCTAAACCAGTACAAACAACGATTTCAGCCTGACGGTAACGATCGATAAACCAGCCATCGTTTTGGTTCCAAATATAATCAGATGGCGAGTTTTGGTAAATTGCTTCATCGCCTCCAAAGTCACCAACAAAGAAACGAGCGTCATAGACACCACTCAAGGCAATCACTTTGTTAAAGACATCTGGATGTTGCAAGAAGAAGTTGAGCGCGTGGTAGGCTCCCATAGAGCAACCAGTTGTCATCATCGGATCAAACCAGCCTGTTTTGTGTTTGATAAAAGGAATGGCTTCTTCAATCACATAGCGTTCATAAGCTCGGTGCATTTCTGCTCGATCGTGAGGATTCTTCCAATTACAAAGCCAGCTATCACTATCCACACTCGAAAGGGTAAAGAATTGAACCCGTCCTTCTTCGATAAATTGAGCACAAGCATCAATCATACCAAAGTCATAGTACTCGTTATGGCTGCCACCTGAGGAGGCAAAGACCACAACAGGAATTCCTGCATGTCCATAGCGGTTCAGATACATTTCACGGTTGAGTTGGCCACTCCAGTGGCTTAAATGTTCAATATTCATAAGTTCCCTCTTTCCTTTATTTCTTCAATTTACAGTCTATTAATCCCATTTTTCTGCCAAAAAGCGAAGGCATTCTGGTAAATGTTCGGCCCATGCTTCTTCGTGGTGAATAGCCCCAGATTGAATCCGAATGGCAATATTTTCCAAAGCCCCCCCTTGTTGAATGACGTCGTGATAGTAACGAAGGGATGAATCGATATAGGCTTGCTTGATGTTTCCTGCCATCAAAGTTTTATCCGTATCATCCGCCTCTTCAGTCCCCACATAAATGTATATCCGTTGGTCTGAGTATAATTTTTTACGTTCAATATAATGATTGAAGGCATCTTGGTGCAACCAGTTAGCGGAGGAGAAGACTCCCAGACAACCGATTTGATCTTGGTACTCTAAACCCAAAAATTGGGTAATATTCCCACCCAAGGAAGATCCAATCATGGCCGTATGTTCTCTGTCAGCAAGAGTCCGGTATTCTTGGTCAATGAAAGGTTTGACCACTTCCATAACGAACTCTCCGTACTCAACGCCCTTGCCACCAAATTGCATTCCGGGAATATTGGACTCCTTGTACTTCCATGCAGAATATTCGTTCATACGTTGGAAACCGTCGTTATCAATCGCAACGACAATCATTCGGCTAATATCAGGATTCCGCTTAATGGCTGGAATCACCTTCCAGGAATGACCTGCAAAAGCTTCCTTGCTATAGAGAACATTCTGGCCATCATGAAAATAGACAACAGGATAGCGTCGATCGGTATCTGTTTCATAATTCTTAGGTAATAAGACTCTCACACGACGGAGTTTTCCGGTATAAGGCACTTTCAACTCGTGTGTCTTCATATCTAAATAAAAATAGGATTTGTTCATTGTCAGAAAACTCTCTATATTCTAAATTTTATTCATTATACCATTTTTAGAAGAAAAAGTCTGGATTTTCTCCAAACTTTTTCACTTCATATACTATTTTTCCATAAATTGGGCCAAATCTTCTAAAGAACGTTCGGCAATTTTTTCATAGCGTTCTTTCTTATCTCGAATACGTGGTCCTTCTAGCTCCTTGATAATTCCAAAGTTGACATTCATGGGTTGGAAGTGCTTGCTGTCGGCATGGGTGATATAGTGAGCCAGACTTCCGATAGCTGTTGTTTCAGGGAACACAGCTGCTTCTTCACCTTTAAAGAGACGAGCTGCATTAATCCCGGCAACTAATCCTGAAGCTGCCGACTCGACATAGCCTTCTACCCCTGTCATTTGCCCTGCAAAGAAGAGGTTTGGTTGTTTCTTAGAACGGTAGGTTTGCTCGAGGAGATTTGGCGAGTCCATGTAAGAATTGCGGTGCATGACGCCGTAACGAACGAACTCCGCATTTTCTAAACCAGGGATCATTTGGAAGACCCGCTTTTGCTCACCCCATTTAAGGTGAGTTTGGAAGCCAACGATATTGTAGAGGCTAGCCGCCGCATTGTCTTGGCGAAGCTGAACGACTGCGTAAGGCGTCTTAAACTCCCCATCACGAGGTCCTTTGTAATCATCCGGATACTCGAGTCCAACTGGCTTCATAGGACCATAGAGCATGGTTTTAACGCCTCGTTTAGCCATGACTTCAATTGGCATACAACCTTCGAAATACTTTTCTTTTTCAAAAGAGTTGAGCGGGGCTTCTTCTGCATTGACCAAGGCCTCGTGAAAATCCATAAATTCTTGTTTGGTCATTGGGCAGTTGAGATAGGCCGCTTCTCCCTTGTCATAACGAGACTTGAGGTAAACCTTGTTCATATCGACAGTATTGACATCGATAATAGGAGCTGCTGCATCATAGAAATAGAAACCATCGCCACCATTAAGGGCATGGATCTTTTCCGCCAAGGCATCGCTGGTTAGAGGCCCTGTTGCGACCACTGTGATGGCATCTGTCGGCAATTCCGTAATTTCATCGCGAATGACTTCAATGAGCGGGTGTTGGGACACCTTCTCCGTCACTCGACTAGCAAAACCTTCTCGGTCCACAGCAAGTGCTCCACCGGCTGGTACACGAGTCGCTTCCGCTGCTTCAAGGATGACAGAACCCAGACGGCGCATTTCTTCTTTGAGGAGCCCGACAGCATTGGTGAGAGAATCCCCACGAAGAGAGTTGGAACAAACTAGCTCAGCAAAGTTGTCTGTTTTATGTTGCGGAGTAGATTTGACTCCCCGCATTTCATAAAGCTTGACCGGAATTCCCTGTTGGGCAATCTGGTAAGCTGCTTCTGAGCCTGCAAGGCCCGCGCCGATCACATTGATATAAGATTGAGACATGACACTAATACCTCTTTGGGTATCAAAACACCTCACTGAACTGTTAGACACCCACAAATCTTTCTAATTTTCTACTTGGTCCATTATACCAAAAAGCCAAGTAAAAAGACAGGGAGGCTTTTCCTTCCTGTCTAGACTTTAACTAATTATTTTCTTATAAACACAACCAAGCTCCTAAGAGGGCAGATAGGATACTGAACAAGGACCCGATCAAGTAATACTCCGCAAAGGCTGGATTCTCCGAAATTTTATTATAGCGGGCGATGGATTTGACTGTAAATACTAGGCCGATAGAAGCAAATTGCCCATAGACCAGACAGGCACCAATCACCAAACGCTCTAAAAAGCCAATCATGGAACCAGCCCCAGTGATCGTATCCATTTTCTTCTTGCTGGTGGGTTGATACTTGGCAAACAGAATTTTAAAGGCAATATTGCTCGGTTTCCCAACTAGGAGGACATAAAAGATTAGATTTAAAGTGTCCAGAGGCAGATAGGTCGAACCATTATTCGCTCCTAAAAGGACTAGACACGTCAAGATGCCAATATGCAAGACTTGATCCAAGGCAAAAGTCCATGCTTTTGGTAATTTCAATTGCTTCTGCACGATCGGTTTTAAGAAATCTATTCCAGCATGAGTTAGTAAAATGACCAAGCAAATCCACCACAAGTCCAGATGACAGAGGGAAACCACAATCAGAGGCAGAGCTACATATAGAATGTGAAGCCCTAGCACCTTCTTATCCTGATCCTTACGATCCGCCATCTTTTGGCTTTGAAAATAATAATCTGATAGTAAATGACAAATCAACAAGAGAATCAAGTATGGATTCACTACGATACTAGACAATCCGCTCATCTTTCTCTCCTTTCACTGTGCTTTGTATACTAGCCAGGGCAGCTGCTCTCCCCCGTAAATAAACACGGACACTGCTACTCTTCAACCGTTTAGAGAGAGCACTTGGGTTGATAGCTAGTGATTGAGCCAAATCCTGCTGACTAAAGGACTCGCTATATACGGATCTCTTTAGAAGATTGAGCAAGATCTCCTCCTGACTATCCCGCCAACCTGAACGAATGGCTTCTCCAGAAGCGATGAGGGAGTTTACAAAAAAGTCTTGGTTTTCCTTCCCGCTTGAAAAATAAATCTGTGTATTGCCATAGTCATTTTTCTGATGAACCAGATTAATAGCTGCACGCGCATTCCAATAGGCTGGTCCATCTGCACCGATACTTTGCAGGGGATCGATATCCGTTACAATCTCCCCGAGGCCAATACCAAAACGAAGTTGTGTAGGGGTTAGTTCTGAACGTAAGGTATCGATGATTTGAAAAACTGGAGCATCCACTTTCAAAAGTGCTTGAAACTCATCACCCAAAGTTAAGGTAAAAGCCGATGCTAGGCAGTCTTTAAAAAGCTCATTGATCTTTTGAAGCGTATTTTCTAACTGTTTTTGCAGGTCAAAACGTTCTTGAACCATTTTGGAATCAATGACATCTGCAATCAAAGCAAGATACATAAGCCCACCTCCTTGTGTCTATTATAACGAAAAAAAACAAAAATGTCTATTATAACAGACATTTATAAAAATTGCCGTTATAATAGACATTAAATCATTTAAAAGATTATTTCACTTTTTCTTCTTCGTAGTCCCCATTGCTACAAACGACTTGTTTGCCACCGCCACGGACTTTCTTCTCAACTAAGTAATGACCACATTTTGGACAGTCACGGCCGATTGGCTTGTCCCAAGAAGTGAATTCACAGTCTGGATAGCGATTACAGCCATAGAAAATACGATTTCGTTTGGTTTTACGCTCGATGATTTGTCCCTGATGACAGTTTGGACATTCCACCCCGATTTCTTTGACAATCGCTTGGGTATGGCGACAATCTGGGAAATTACTACAAGCATAGAACTTACCAAAACGTCCTAATTTAATCACCATCGGGCTGCCACAGACTTCACAATCAAAACCAGCTGGTTCGTCTTTGATTTGGATTTTTTCCATCTCTTCTTCAGCCTTCGCGACTTCTTTAGAGAATGGTTTGTAGAAGGCATCAATGACTTTTTGCCACTCTTCTTTTCCGAGTTCGACATCATCGAGTTTCCCTTCCATCTCCGCTGTGAAGGTCACATTGACAATATCTGGGAAAAATTCAACAATCAGTTTATTAACGATCTCCCCTAATTCCGTTGGTTCAAAGCGTTTGGCTACCAGCTTCACATAATAGCGTTTTTGAATGGTCTCAATCGTCGGAGCATAGGTTGAAGGGCGACCAACCCCATTTTCTTCCAAGGTCTTAATCAAAGTTGCTTCAGAATATCGAGCAGGTGGTTGGGTAAAGTGTTGCTCAGGCTTGCTATTGACTTGCTTAACGCTATCGCCTTCTACCATATCCGGCAACATCTTGTTCTTATCTGAGTCGTTATAAATAGCCAAATAACCATCAAACTTCACCTGGCTCCCATTTGCCGTATACTGAACCCCATTTTGACCTAAACGGACATTCATGGTATCAAAGACAGCTGCTGTCATTTGACTAGCTACAAAGCGGTTCCAAATTAAGGTGTAGAGTTTTAATTGGTCTTTGTCTAAGTATTTAGCAATGCTCTCAGGAGTATTGAAGACGCTGGATGGACGAATCGCTTCGTGGGCATCTTGGGCACCAGAAGCATTCTTCACTCGGCTTCCATGCTTGGAATATTTCTCACCGAAGCGATCCACGATAAAGTTCGCTGCCTCATTTTGCGCAACTGGACTGATCCGTGTGGAATCGGTACGCATATAAGTAATCAAACCTTGAACACCAGAGCCAATATTGATTCCTTCATACAACTGCTGGGCGACCATCATGGTCTTACGTGTACGGAAGTTGATCTTATTGGCAGCATCCATCTGCATAGAAGAGGTGGTGTATGGAAGTGGCGCATTCCGACGACGTTCTTTCTTTTCCACCTTTTCAACGGTAAAATCTTTGCCATCTAAGCGTTCAAGAACAGCTTTCACCTCTTCATTGGTGTTGAGCTTCATCTTCTTGCCATCAATCCCATAGAAGCTGGCTTGGAATTGCTTGGTCCCTTTTTTAAAGACACCATCAATGGTCCAGTATTCTTCCGGCTTGAAATCATTAATCTCATTTTCACGATCAATGATTAATTTGAGGGCAACTGATTGCACGCGCCCTGCAGAAAGTCCTTTTTTAACCTTTTTCCAAAGAATAGGTGAAATCGAATACCCTACAATCCGGTCCAAGACCCGACGTGCTTGTTGGGCATCAACCAAATCCATATCGATTTGACGCGGTTCTTTAAAGGCATTTTTAACTGCATCCTTAGTGATTTCATTAAAGACCACACGGTTCTTTTCCTTAGCATCCAAGTTCAAAATATGAGCCAAATGCCAAGAAATAGCTTCTCCTTCTCGGTCCGGGTCACTTGCGAGAAAGACTTGTTTGGCTTTTTTAGCTTCTTTTTTCAAATCATTAATCAAGGGACCTTTTCCGCGAATATTGATATATTCCGGTTCATAGTTATTGTCGAAGTCAATTGACATGGTTGATTTTTTCAGGTCCCGAATATGACCAACACTGGCCATGACTTTATAGTTACGACCAAGGTATTTCTCGATTGTTTTCGCCTTAGCAGGAGACTCCACAATCACCAAATTTTTCTTGGTTGTACTGCTTTTCTTTTTTGTTACCACGTTTTATCCCTCTGTATTGTATAAATCTCATTGAGTTTAATACATTTTAAGAAAGATGTCAACTAGGAACTTCTCCTATAGGAAAATCACAATTCGTATTTCAATTCATCAAGAATGTCCTGGCCTGATGTGACAAGCTTTGCGCCTTCTTGAATCAGGTGATGGCAACCTGCAGATTTTCCATCTAAAATATTTCCTGGGATCGCAAAAACATCGCGTCCTTCCTCCATGGCACGCTCACAAGTAATCAAACTACCTGAACGAAGTCGTGCCTCTACCACAATCACAGCCTGACAGATTCCCGCAATGATGCGATTTCTCTCAGGAAAATGAAACTTCAGCGGCCCTTGACCTGGGCCATATTCGCTCAAGACAAGATGATGCTCGCCCATGTGCATCTGTAGTCTTTGGTTACTCTTGGGATAAAAAACATCCAGCCCCGTTCCTATCACTCCGATGGTCTTGCCACCATTTCGGATACTGGCATAATGAGCTGTCGCATCAATCCCCTTTGCAAGCCCACTGACGATGACCAGTTCATTCCCAAGTTCCTTAATAATCTTCTCTACAGAACGAACCCCTTCTCGCGTCGTCTCACGAGCTCCAACGACTGCAATCTTCGGTCTGGTTAACAGTTGCAAATCCCCTTGGTAAAAAAGGAGTACAGGAGGATTGTAGATCTGTAGCAATTCCTCAGGGTATTCAGGATCAAAAATGGATAGAGATGGGAACCGTTCAAACTCCTTGTGTAAATGGTCTTCATCCAGTTGCCGGTATTTGTCTACAAAATGGATGATACTGCGACAGCGAGCGATTTTTGCTATCTCTTCTAAGCTTGGTAAGGCTTGGTCTTTTCTACAGTAGACCAAAACTCTCAAGACTTGCTCATTTGATAAACCGGCTTCTTTTAATTTAAAGATTTCAAATTTCTCCATGGTCACCTTCTACTTCCTCTCACTTATTTATTCGAAAAAGAAAAGAAAAAAGCTCTATTTCTAGAACTTTTTTTGATGTGTCGAAGAATAAAAGTAAGATGCAGCACCAATCAAGTTGCTTTCATTGTGGAAGCGAGCCGCTTGAATGGGCAAGGCCTCAAATTGTTTATACCCTTTTTGAGAGAGCAGGTCATGGTATTGTCGACTGATCTCATCGATCAGTAGTGGTTGACCACTAATGCCCCCTCCAATCGTCACCTTTTCAAGCAAGAGCAAAGATTGAAGATTAAAAATCAGAATAGCAATATCATGACAATACTCCTGAAACAAGGATGTCAGCTCCTCGTTGCCCTCTTGATCAAGAGCTTTGAAAACAGCTATACCATCTGCCTTTTCTAACTTTAAGATGTGACTAGCTTTCTCAACAAATTGAACAGCTGAACCTGTGTTTTCCAAAAGATTGGAGATGCCTTGCAAAAAGAGTTCGCGATGAAAGCGGCAATTTTCTGGTGTTCTTTCTGCCTTATCAATAGACCGAATGTATTCTGTCAGTTGCCATCCTCTCAATAGGTCACCATTAGAAAGAAGAGCAAGGCCAACTCCTGTCCCTAGGACCAAGGTTGCACCACATGGACAATCTTTTAGATTGCCAAGCCTTGCTTCCGCTAGACCAGCGGCTTCTCCATCATTGAGAACAGTGACTAACACTTGAAATGTTTGTTGCAATCTACTAGCTAGAGGAATGCCTCGCAAATATGGAATGAGACCACCTCGAAAGACAAAGCCAAGGCTCTTTTGGATCTCACCAGGGCATGAAATGGCGATCCCCTCGATTTCTTCCCGTACTGGAGCAATGATTTCTTCTAATCCTTGCCAAAACTCCTCAATCGTAGATGGTGTTGGGATCTTCTCTGTATGAACTAATTGATAGTCCGCATCCATCAGACCATACTTTATAAAGGTTCCTCCGATATCGATGGTAAATAGCATGACCTAATCCTCACACATTGATTTGACGGGTTCAAATGAACGCCGATGGATAGGCGTCACTCCCAGTTGGTCGAGGCCAGCCAGATGGTTTGCCGTCCCATAGCCAGCGTTCTGCGCAAAATCATAGCCAGGATATTTTCGATCAAACTCTTCCATCATCTGATCCCGAGTCACCTTGGCTACGATGGATGCTGCAGCAATGGATAAGGAGTTAGCATCCCCTTTGATGATACTAGTTTGGGAAATAGGAAGATCCAACTTCATGGCATCAATCAAAAGATGCTGGGGTTGAGGATCTAGCTGACCAATGGCCTCCATCATGGCTAGCTTCGTAGCTTCATAGATATTAACCTGATCAATCACTTGATTGTCCTTGACGCCGATTCCGATCGCAATGGCATTTTGGAGCACAGCCTCATAGATTTCCTTGTGTTTGGATTTTGGAATCTTTTTACTATCGTTGAGTCCTGGAATCTTACAAGCTTTCGGCAAGATCACGGCAGCTGCAACAACTGGTCCCGCTAATGGGCCACGTCCCACTTCATCCACTCCTGCAATGAGCTCCATCCCACGCGCATAGCATTCTTTTTCATAGGCCAGCATTCCTTCCAAGCGCTCATCTTCATTTATCCGTTTTTGGATTTCTCTTTTTCGCTTTGCGATCGCTTGGATCACACCAGATCGATCATCCTTTTCCAATTCAGCCAATAAAGGGTCATCTAACCTCTGGATGTTTGCTAATTGTTCTTTAATTTCCTTAATGGTTGCCATCAATTTCCCCTACGCGATCCAACGTATACCGTCCCAATTTCCCATCGCGAACATCTTTGACAAAGAGTTGGTAAAAACGATCGTAATCTTCGCGAAATCCTAATTTCTGGGTCATATCCATAATGATTTCAGGAGCTTCTTGTTCCAGATCCATTTGTTTAAAACGTTCCTGCAAAACAGCTGGATAGTGCTCTTTGAAATAGTTAAGGCCAAAGATGGTCACTTCATCCATTGGAAGCAACTGATCCTTTATCGCTCCTGTTAAGGCAAGCTTTAAAGCCACTTCTTCATCTTCAAACTTAGGCCAGAGAATCCCTGGGGTATCCAAAATTTCAAGGTCTTTATTGGTTTTCAACCATTGTTGTCCCTTGGTCACCCCTGGTTTATTTCCAACGACAGCAATCTTTTTCCCTGCTAAGCGGTTCATCAAAGTTGATTTCCCAGCATTAGGAATCCCGATGATCATGGTCCGAAGGGTTTCAATCTGAATTCCCCGTTCCTTTTGACGAGCAATTTTATCAGCCATCAAGCTCTTAGCAGCATCTGTTACTTTTTTGACTGTTGACTGCTCTTTGGAGTTAATAGCCAAGGTTTTGATCCCTTGTGCCTCAAAATACTCCTGCCATTCTTTTGTTGCAACAGGATCTGCCAGGTCTACCTTGTTCAAAATCATTAATTTAGGCTTATCACCAACAATTTTGGTTAACATAGGATTTTGGCTTGATAGGGGCAAACGAGCATCTACCAGAACCGTCACAAAATCCACAAATTTTAAATTTTCTTGTACTTGTCTTCTAGCTTTGGACATGTGTCCAGGAAACCATTGAATAGTTGCCATGTTCTCCATTCCTTTCCAGTTCAATCTCTTCTATTATACCATGTTTTCTAAAATCACTGTGATTAATAAAAATACTAAAAAAGAAGCTACCTAGGTAACTTCTTTTTTATATTCTAGCGAATTTGCTCAAAATGCAAATGCACGGCGATATGATCACCATAGCCACTCCGTTCCAAATCACGTTGCAAGCGATAAGAAATGTAGTGTTCTGCAATGGTAATATAACCTGCTCCCAGCAAGCGTTGTTCCACTAATGATTGGATCATACTGATGGTTGCGCGTTCTACTTGAGCTTCATCCAAATCCATAGCAACTTTCTTGGTCACTTGAGCTAGGTTTTGTCGCAAATCATCTGTCAAAACATAGACAACTTGCGCAGCTTTCAAAATAGCTTGGTAAATTTTATCTGGGTTGAATTCAACAACTTCTCCACTACGTTTAATGACTTCCATCGGAGTCTCCTTTATGTTTAAATTTTCATGAATACTCCATTTCCCTTAGAAAGAAATGAAGACCTACTACTTTATTATATAATTTTTTTACAAAGAATCAAAGGTCTTTCAAAAAATAGATTCATTGATTGGGAAGTTAAGTTATTTTTATTCAAACATATTTTCTACAATAAAATATTAGTAATCTGGTCTTAAAACTCCCGTAATGATCTCTTTAGTAGCATGGTAATCCCCATCTACTACAACCTTGATGATACGTTTCGCTTCTTCTGCCGGTGCTGGCACCAATGGCAAACGAGTTGGCCCTGCGTCAAAGCCCATATAGTTTAAGACAGCTTTGACAGGAGCTGGACTCGGATATGAGAAGAGAGCATTGACTTTAGGGATAAATTGACGTTGGATAGCCGCAGCCTTTTTAATATCGTTGTGTTCAATCGCTTGGAACATCTCATGCATTTCATCTCCATTTGTATGAGAAGCCACTGAGATCACTCCATCAGCCCCAAGGTTCATCGCATGGAAAGCATCTCCATCTTCCCCTGTATAGACGAGAAATTCTTCTGGCTTGTGTTCAATCAAATAGGCCATATTAGCAAGAGTTGTACACTCTTTGACCCCAATGATATTTGGGTGTTCTGCCAAACGAAGCATGGTTTCAGGCGTCATTTCCACAACCACGCGCCCTGGAATATTGTAGATAATAATCGGAAGATTGGATGCATCTGCAATCGCTTTAAAGTGTTGATACATGCCTTCTTGGGATGGTTTGTTGTAGTATGGGACGATAGCCAATCCTGCTGCAAAGCCACCAAAAGCATCCACTTCTTTAACGAACTCAATCGAGTCGCGGGTTTCATTGGTTCCGACACCAGCGATCAAAGGAACTCTACCATTGACAATCTTTTGAACGGCCGCAAAGAGTTGCAATTCCTCATCGTGGGTCAGAGTTGGACTTTCTGCAGTCGTTCCAGCTAAGAGAATCCCATCTGTATGATGTGCCAAGAGGTGCTCGATCAAGGCAGGAAGAGCATCAAAATTAATGGTTCCATCTTCATGGAAGGGGGTGATAAATGCGGTGATGATTTTACAATCTTTTAAATCATTATAAGACATAGAAAAACCTTTCTCTATATAAGAAAGAGGCTGGGGTCTGCTTGCCTTTGCCTCATGATCTGTTCATAAAAACAAGTTGATTCGCTTAAAAGCTACGGAAGAAATCAAACTCTTCGAGTTACTGACTTCTGTTTTTCTCCCTATTTCAATTCAAACTTCAACTCAGCTGTTGGACGTACAAGTCCACGTTCGTGAAGAGTTTCTGCGATTTGGACTGAGTTCCAAGCAGCTCCTTTAAGGAGGTTATCTGAAACAACCCACATGTGGATTCCTTTTTCAGCATCCAAGTCTTTACGAATCCGTCCGACGAATGTATCGCGTGAACCTACCGCATTAACCGCTTGTGGGTAAATTTGGTGAGCGACATCGTCTTCAAGGACGGCACCTGGGAAGGCAGCAATCACAGCTTTCACTTCGTCAATTGGTGCCACTTCTTTTGTTTCGATGTAGACTGACTCTGAGTGAGCTGACAAGACTGGAATCCGCACACAAGTTGCTGAAACGGCAATGCTATCATCTTCCATGATTTTCTTGGTTTCATTTGTCATCTTCATTTCTTCGTATGTGTAGTCATTATCTGTGAAGACATCGATTTGTGGAAGAGCGTTGAAAGCAATTGGGTAATGTTTTTTATCACCACCACATGGCAAGATTTCCGCTTTGACATCGCGTGGGTTGACTCCGTCATTCAAGACTTCCTTCAACTCACGTTGGGTTTCAAGAATAGCTCCCATACCAGCACCTGAAACAGCTTGGTAAGTAGACACGATGATACGGTCCAAGCCCCATTTTTGACGGACTGGTTCAAGCGCTACCATCATTTGGATGGTTGAACAGTTTGGACAAGAGATGATTCCGTTGTGAGCATCAAGAGCATGTGCATTGACTTCAGGAACTACCAATGGGACATCCGGATTTTGACGGAAATAAGAAGTGTTATCAACCACTACTGCGCCTGCTTTCACCGCATAAGGTGCATATTTGGCAGATGTTGAACCACCAGCTGAGAAAAGAGCAATATCAACGCCTTCAAAAGCATCTTCAGTCGTTTCCTCAATGGTCACGTCTTGCCCTTTAAATTGCAAGACTTTTCCTGCAGAACGTGCTGACGCAAGGTAGCGAATTTTATCGATTGGAAGAGTAGATTCTTCCAACATTTTGATCATTTGAACACCAACGGCACCTGTAGCACCGACAACAGCAACTGTGTATCCCATAGTAAATCCTCTTTCAAAATTTTCTAAAAATTGAGTATTTGTACTATTATACAATTTTTTGGCATAAATGAAAAGTACCAACAGTAGGAAAAAATCCTGATTCTAAGACCAGGATTCTTGATGGTTATTTATCATAAATAGCTCTTTAGTTCAGGTCATAGTTCAAGTCGCTTAAATCTTTCTTACCTTGTGTTTCTTCAGCAAGGAATGGAACTTGATGGATCCCCTTTACACCTGCTACGATAGACGCTGGAAAGGAAACAATTTCTTGATTGATGTGGCTGACATTACTGTTGACAATTCGCTTCGCTGCAGCAAGATCTTCATTTTCGTCAGCAATTTCCTTTTGCAAGGCCAAGAATTGGTTAGAAGACAAGAGCTCTGGATAGTTTTCACCGACTGCACGAATTTGTGCCAAGACATCATTTTGATTGGTAATAACTTGGTTAGATTCTTGTATAGTCGCTCCTTGGCGTAAAGCAACTAAATCAGTAAAAATCTGTTGCTCGTGTTTGGCATAGGCTTTCGCTACTTTTAGCATTTCCGAAATGGTATCATAGCGTTTTACGAGAACGATATCAACGGTTCTCTTTGATTCTTCAATGGTTACTAGATAGCGATTGAGGCGATTTCCTACACTAATAAACCAAATGGCCAATAGGGCAACAAATAATAGAATGATTCCAATAATGAGGTTCATGATGCTTCTCCTTCAAAAATTGCTGTTATTTCCTTAATTAAAGCTAGTTCTTTGCATAATTTATGATATTCAGATACCAAAGATAGTTGATCAATATCTTCCGGTTTTTGGGGCGTCGGAAAGATATAGCGATCGGTATACAAAGAAATAAATAGTTTCTTGTCTTTCAAAAATACACACATGACATTTTGAGAAATTTGTCGATCAAACCATTCCAACATCTTAGGGGTGAGAAATTTACGGGCAGACAGTTCATCCGTGCAGTAAATATTGTAATTCTCGTTATTGCGAATATCCTCGGTTTCAATCTGAACTTCATCTCCTCTGGCTCCAGGATAAACCCCATTCACCTCCCTCTTAAAAAGAAAGGATTTCTTGGTTGGCACAACTCGAAGATGACCTGAGAAATTGATCGGTAGATGTAAAGAGAACACTTGTCCAAGGAAATCTGTAACTTCCACATGTTCCGTCCTCGTATGACCATTAGATGTCCGGTAACGAGTCTCCGTATGATGGGCATAGAGATTTGACACTGTCAGCTCTTTGTCATCATGAAATGATAGCTCTTTGAAACATAGAAAATCAGTCGACCGAGGACATAAATGCGAGAGAGCTTCAGAAGGGATGGAACCGTCCTCTTTGATCGAAGCTCGAGGAAAAACTTCCTTTAATACAGGCGAAAGGATATCATCAAGATAGATCTCATCGTTCGAACGAATTCGATCCCCAAACAAGGCTTTTCGTTTTTTATATTGTGGCCAATAATACAAACCAACAACTAAAAGGATCAAAGGAATAGCTGCAAAACGCAATAAAATGAGAGACAATATGGCGCAAATAATACCAAAGGATCGCAAAACATTCCACTGAAGATTGTTCTTCATCTGTTCTCGGATCAATCCGATGGCATCCTGAAATTGTTTGGAGTTTTCAAGCTCTTCAATTTTCTGCGAATAGTCTGTAGATGCTGAATCATTAGAATGATAGAAATCTCCCAATCAACTCCACTCCTTTCTGACCTAGGCACTTTACTATATTATAACACCAACATAACTTTGTAGCAAATGTATTATAATAGTTTTGGACCTTTGAAGACACAAAAAAATCCTGATCCGAAGACCAGGATTTGAGGCACCTTTCGGTGAGAACAGCCGGTTCACACAACTGTTCAAGGTCCGCTCCTGCGTTACAATTGAATGTAGACCTCCTCAGCGCAAAAGGCTCCTAAGAGCCAATCGACTCATCGCATAAATCTAGTTTACCATGAACATCCACAAACTGTCAAGAAGGTAGGTACTTGCTTCCTTCTCGAATACTCAAAGGAGATAACTGCTCTCGATAGCGGTCGATAAAGGCCCCTACCCAATCCGGATTAACCTTGGAATAATTGCGTAAACTCCAGCCGATTGCCTTATTTATAAAGAACTCGCTTTGACCTAGATTATTGAGGATCACTTTTTCTAACAAATCCGTATCTGTTTTTTCTTTCCTCATAAGCTGGTGATCAATGGCAATCCGCCTCAACCAAAAGTCCTGATCCTTACTCCAATCTAGCATAACCTGCTTGGTTTCTGGATAGTGAAAAGTAATCTCTCCGATGATAAGGTCCAATTGATCTATACTGTCCCACCATGATTTGGTTTGAGCCAATTCCTTTAGCTTTGGAAAATCTTCAGGTCTAAGCTCCTTCTTCTTTTTATCCAGATAAACCATAGCAATATATTGGAACTCACGGTACGGTTGCTGCCAACACTCTTCCACAAAAGCCCAATCAATTGGATCCTTTATGAAAGGCTTAAAAAAATCTCTTTCAATCTTTTTGAGAATTGGTTTTTGAACGCCAAGAAAGCTGAATTTATTTTTCATATAAGCTTCCATTGCTGGGACTTTCTCTGGATCAGCTTGGTCTTCTAACAATTTCAAAAGAATTTTTGTATCCATATGATTCCTCCTTTTTTACATCAAAGGTCCAATCAGAGAAAAAAGATAACCGCCCAGACGATGAGCCATAGGCATTTTAGATAAACTTTCAAGAGTGACTTCCTCTGAGAGAGCCTGGGTTTTCTCAAAATCTTCTTCAATCTTTAGCACTTCCAGAGTTTTGTAGAGATAGACCCCATCTTCAAAATTTTGATAAAGACTTCGGTAGTCTGTATTAATGGTTCCTACCACAGCTTGTTGGCTATCAGAAACATAAACTTTAGCATGGACAAAACCTGGGGTATAACGGAAAATACGGACGCCAGCATCCAAGAGCACTTTAAAATAGGTCGTCGCAATATCAAAGGCATATTGTTTATCTGGAATCCCTGGCATAATGATCCGAACATCTACTCCGCGTTTGGCCGCGAAAGTCATAGCTCTAACCAATTCGTCATCCAAGATCAAATAAGGGGTCATGATGTGAACATAATCGGTCGATGTATTCAGTAAATGAAGATAAACATCCTCAGCCACTTTGTGATAGGTCAATGGTGAATTGCCATAAGGGAGTACAAAGCCCTGACTCTTTCTTTGTTGAGTTTTTTCTTGTAGATAGCGCTCCATATCCCTTTTATCTTCTATTCCAGTCACTGTCCACATGGTCAAAAAGAGAGCTTTTAGCGTTTGAACTGCTGAACCATCTAATCGAAGGGCCGTATCCTTCCAATGACCAAAGCGTTCTCGTTTATTGACATACTCATCAGCGATATTAACGCCACCAGTATAAGCAAATTGACCATCAATCACTGTAATCTTTCGATGGTCTCGGTAATTGTAATAGGTTGATAGAATAGGCTTGACTGGTGAGAAGGCCTGAGCTTTAATGCCAACCTTGTGCAAGCGCTCGATATAATCGTAGGACAAGGTAGTCATCTCATTCATCCCATCAAACATGACACGAACATCCAGACCTGCCTTGGCCTTCTCCTCCAAAATGGCTAAAATCTCGCCCCACATGATCCCTTCGTCAATAATGAAATATTCCATAAAGATATAACGCTCCGCCTTTTTCAAATCCTCCAACAAGGCTGGTAGCATGTCATCTCCAAGTGGAAAATAGGTGACCTCTGTGTCTCTGTAGATAGGAAACTGGGCTGGACTATGCTCCAGAAAATAAGCTAATTTCTGTAATTGGCGATCACTTTGGGATAAATAATCAGCAACTTCTGGATCGGTGCTTAGATAATCGGATGCCTGCACTGTAGCATCCTCAAGCCGCTTCTTCAAGCGTCTCACACCCAACTCAGCTAACGAAAAGTAAAGCAGAGCCGTCCCAAAAATTGGAAAGAGGGCAATGATAATCACCCAGGACAGTTTGGAACGAGAATCCATGGAACGATTGAGCAAGTAAAAGAAGGTAAAGACACTCAACAAGTGTTCCCATAAGATAATGGATGGGAAATGCTCTTGTAGACTGAGATATGAAAAGACAAGAAAGGCCAATTCCAGTAAGAAGAACAGAAGAATGGGAACCTTTCGGTTAAGTAGAATTTTGGCCCATCTGGAGGGCTTTTGAGGTAACAGCCTAGCACTTTGTTCTTGAGTCATATAGACTCCTTTCATGTAGGGGAGACCATCACAACTTTCGGTCTCCTTCAGTAATTTTATTAGTATCGTTTTAGCCTATGAAAAAGGTAGGGATAATTAGCTATTGTGATTTACAAATGTCGTGAATTCTACTTTATTTTCCTAACAGGGCCGTCTATGGTCTTTTGCATCCAGACGATATCATGCCATTTGTTAAACTTATAGCCAATCTTTGGGAAATAAGCGACTTGAACATAGCCCCGCTTTTCATGCATAGCTATACTAGCATCGTTCGGCACTGCGATACAAGCCAGAAAGCGCAAGTAGCCTCGTGCTTGTAACTCTTCTTCTAAGGCCGTATAAAGGGCCGATCCAATCCCTTGTCCACGCGCTTCTTTTGCTACATAAATAGATAATTCAGTTGTCCAATCATAGGCAGCGCGTGCATAATAGGTCGAGGCATAGGCATACCCCACAACTTTCCCACCCACTTCTGCGACCAAATAGGGAAATTGAATCAGCGTTTTTGTGATGCGACTTTCAAATTCCTGGACACTTGGCACATCGAGCTCAAAGGTAATGGCTGTCTCTGTCACATAAGGTTGGTAAATCGCTCGGATAGTCGCTGCATCGCTGAGCTGAACGGGTCGAATCATCATGGTGGCCTCCTCATTAGATTATACCTAGTATACCGATCTGCCTTCTCACTGTCAATGAAGAGAGGCAATGATCTAATAGTTTCTTTTTTTGCAAAAGGATTTATATAGAAAAGAGGTTGAGAAATCCAGTCTCAACCTCTTTAGCTTATTCCGCTTTTTTATTTGAAAATTGGCTATTGTAGAGCTCATAGTAGAATCCTTTATCTGCTAATAAGGATTGGTGATTTCCTTGCTCGATGATTTGGCCATCTTTGAGGACAAGGATTTTATCTGCTTCTTGAATGGTAGACAAGCGGTGAGCAATAACAAAGCTAGTCCGCCCTTTCATCAAATTCTTCATGGCTTTTTGAATCAAGAGCTCTAAACGCGTATCGACAGAAGACGTCGCTTCATCCAAAATCAAAATCTTAGGATCAGCAAGGAGCGCACGCGCAATAGTTAGAAGTTGCTTTTGCCCAAGAGAAATATTGCTAGACTCCTGGTTCATTTCCATATTGTAACCACCAGGGAGTGTCCGGATAAAGTGATCGACATTGGCTGCCTTTGCGGCTTCAACAATTTCTTCATCCGTTGCCTCGAGATTGCCAAAGCGAAGGTTTTCTTTGATGGTTCCTTCATATAACCAAGCATCCTGAAGCACCATTCCGAATTGTTTGCGGTAATCTTGGCGAGACAGATGGCGAATATCATGACCATCGACTGTAATCGATCCTGCAGTCACATCGTAAAAGCGCATGAGCAAATTAATCAGGGTTGTTTTCCCTGCTCCGGTTGGTCCGACAATGGCCACCATTTCACCTGGCTTGACTTCTAGGTTGAAATCACGAATCAAGGGTTTGTCCGCTACATATTGGAAATCCACGTTTTTAAAGCTGACTTGCCCTGTCAAATCTCCAGAGAGGGTTTCTGTCACATCTGCTACTTCATCTGGTTCATCCATGACTTGGAAAATCCGATCTAGAGACGACTTAGCACTTTGTAGCTGTCCTGCCAATTGGGTCAAGTTTTGAATCGGTTGGTTGATCTGCCAAACATATTGAACGAAGGCCTGCATATTCCCGACAGTCAAACGACCTGCTATCACTTGCAAGCCACCAAACAAAGCGATAATGAGATAGGTCAAATCTGAAATTCCATTTAAAATCGGCATCATTAAGCCAGAAATGAAATTAGCCTTGAATCCTACTTTTTGAAGGTGATGGGTAATATCATGAAACTCTTCCTGGGAAGATTTTTCCCGAACGTAGAGCTTAAGAACATTAAAGCCTGTTAAATTTTCTTGCACAAAGCCGTTCATTGCCCCCAAAACATCTGCCTGCTCTTTAAAGTAAGGCTGGGATTTTTTCATGATAAATCGAGCACTGAAATAAGTGATCGGAATGGACAAGATGACCACTAGCCCTAGCTGGATGTTTAAGTATAAGACCATGCTGATGACAAAGAGCAAGGTAAAGATAGCATTAACGATTTGTAAGAAGGACTGTTGCAAGGCATTCGAGACGGTTTCGACATCGCTAGTAAAACGTCCTAGCAAATCTCCGAACTGATGCCGGTCAAAATAAGAAACGGGAATGTGATTGATTTTATGAGACAAATCATTTCGCATGTCCTGAACGGTCTTTTGAACAGCATTGGTCATGAAATAGTTAGAATAATAAGATCCCAACTCATAGAGAACCCCACGGAATAGATAGAGCGTCATAATGATCGCGATATAGGAGGTGTTAAGACCAGCTCCCGCAAGGCCTTTTGCCATATCCATGAGATTTTTTGTCAACTCAGTAATAGCAAGCCCCAAAACAAAGGGTTCGACAACACTCATGACGACACTCAGGATTTTTAAGAAAATGGACAAGCAAACTTCCAAGCGATAGGCTCTCAAATAAGTCCATAGTCTACTAAAACTGTTTTGTTCTTGTTTCATCTGCTTCTCCTTTCTATTCTTCTGTTAATGATGGACTATCGAGCTGCGAATTAGCAATTTCGCGATAGATCTCATTGCTTTCCATCAATTCATCGTGGGTTCCTCGACCAACGATTTCCCCTTGGTCCAAGACAATAATTTGATCCGCATCCATAATGGTTCCCACACGTTGCGCTACGATCAAGACGGTCGCATCTCCTGTAACTTCTTTGAGACGCTTCCGCAAAGTGGCATCCGTCTTGTAGTCCAAGGCAGAGAAGGAATCATCAAAAATAAAGACATCTGGATCTTTGACAACAGCACGTGCGATGGACAAGCGTTGTTTTTGACCACCTGAAAGATTGCTACCACCTTCTGCTAAATGCGTGTCGAAGCGTTCCTCACGGCTGTCGATAAATTCCTTGGCTTGGGAAATTTCAGCTGCTTGTTCTAGCTCTTGTACAGAGGCGTCTTCTTTCCCATAACGAAGGTTCTCAGCAATGGTTCCCGTAAAGAGCAAGGCCTTTTGTGGAATAAAACCAATCTTTTGGCGAAGGGCTTTCAGATTGTAGTCACGGACATCCACACCATCCACCAAAATCTTCCCTAGGGTGACATCATAGAATCGAGGAATCAACTGCACAAGTGAAGATTTCCCAGAACCAGTCGAGCCGATAAAGGCAATGGTTTCGCCAGGTTTGGCTTGAAAGGAAATGTTGTGAAGAACTGGACTCTCTGTCTCACCCGGATAAGCAAAGGTGACATTGTCAAATTCCAAATAGCCACGAGATGCTGTTTCTGTTACACCATTCTCATTTGGATCGATCGAAATGGGCATGTCCATGATTTCCTTGAGACGACGGCTAGAAACCGCAGTCCGAGGATACATGGTAAAGAGATTGGCTAAAAAGAGGAAAGATAAGAGCGCGTGGAAGCTATACTCAATAAAAGCAACCAGATCCCCAATTTTCAAACTACCGTCATGAAGAGGATCCAAAGCAAACCAGACAATCGCCACAATCATAGCAATGATGATCTGCACAAATAAGGGCTCTGTCAAACCAGTTAGTTTGAACAATTTATTCGAGTTTTCCGCGTAGACTTCATTTTCAGCCGCAAATTTATCCTCTTGGAATTCTTCGCGGGCAAAGGCACGAATCACACGAAGTCCAGTCAAATTTTCACGGGCAAATTGATTAAGATGGTCGAGGGTCTTTTGTTGCTTCTCAGAAAGAGGACGTGTCTTAACTGCTACATACCAGACGACGACAGCAAGAAATGGTACTGATACCGCTACAATCCACGCTAAAGAAGGACTGGTCGTGAGAATCAAGAGAACACTGGAAACCATCATCAAGGGTGTGATGACCCCCATCTTTAACATAGAATCCGCAAACTGCATCAAAACAAAGGCATCTGAAGTCAAGCGAGTGACCAATGACGATACCCCGATTTGCTCATACTCGTGATGTGAGTACTCCTGTAACTTAGCATAGAGGTCATTGCGCATATCACGGACCATGGTGGTCGTTAGCTGACCAACCGCGTAAGACAAGATAATCCGTCCCACAATCCCAAGCAAAATGATCGCAAACATAACCCAGCCCCAGAAATACAGCCGATCCACATCACGCGGGTTAATCCCTTCATCAATCATGCGAGCCAGAATCGTTGGCAAACCTAAATTGACAATGACAAAAAGGACGGCCGAAAATAGATTCAGGGCTAGCCACTTGGGATACTTTTTCAAGTAAGACCAAATATATTGCATAGATGATTCTCCTTTTCCATAAATAATTTCCTAGATCACACAGAAAAGAGGGAGCGAGACGAAATCATTTTCAAAGAAAATCATTCCTGCCCCAGTCCCATCTGTAGTCTCATTCATTATACCAAACTAGTCATAAAAGTAAAGCAAAAGAGCAGGTTTCCCCACTCTTCAGTCGCTTTATTTTGTGCGTTTGAGTTTAGCATTTTTAAGAATCATAAGATCCCCTTGGTTGCTATTACTTAACTTAGAAAGATCAAATGTCAAATAGTCACCATCGACCTTGTATGTAATCTTTTCTCCACTACCATCATTTGACGAGATTGTTTTCTCTTTTTGATTGATTTTGACATCATAAGATCGCTCATTCTTTTGACCAGCGACTTCACCCGCGATGCTGAGGGTTCCTTTAGAATCTTTGATCTTAATAGAAACTTCAAAATTAATAACGTCTCCAATAGACTCTAATTGACTACCTGATAAGCCTTGCTCCTCAAGAATTTTCTTGAGTTCAGTTTTTGATGGTTTGTAGACATAAGTCCCATTATCACTATTGGCACCACATGCCACCAATAGGACGGCTGCAAAAACTGCAACGAAAGCTAAAAGAATACGTTTAATATTTTTCATAATCAATCTCCTAATGTATTTTATAATCAGATTTTACCACTATTTTAATACCGATTCAAGATGTTTTAAAGAAGAAAAAGAGCAGATACTCTCTGCCCTTCTTTTGTATTATTTTGTACGTTTGAATTTAGCGTTTTTGAACATTTCCAAAGCGGCTTCATGACCTGAACTCTTCTCACCAGATAAATCAAAAGTGAACACATCGCCTGAAACTTTGTATTTAACCTTCTCACCTTCACCTGTTTTAGATTGAAGAGTTTTCTTTTGTTGGTCAACTTTCATATCAAATGATTGGTCAGTCTTTTGTCCCATCATTTCACCTTTAATTTTAAGGCTACCTGTTTTATCTTTAATGGTCACTGAAACTTCCAATTTAACATTGTCGATCAATGCATCTACACTTGAACTTGGAGCACCTTGTTCTTCAAGGATTTCCTTCACTTCAGTTTTTGATGGTTTGTAGACATAAGTCCCGTTATCACTTTTGGCACCGCATGCCACCAAGAGGACTGCTGCAAAAACAGCTACTACAGCCAAAAGAATACGTTTAAAGTTTTTCATAACTTCTCCTTTTTAGTTAGATTAACACTATTATATCAACAATTCAGGTACACGGCAATGAAAGTTTATAAATGTCATATTCTTGTAATATTTCTTGTATCAACAAAGAAATAGAATAAGGCGGAATTTAAATCCCGCCATGATTGCTTATTTAACTTTTTTGAACTTAGCAATTTTCATGTAGTTATTAAACATGTCTGTGTCACCCATCAAAGAATTCTTCACATCCTTAATCGTTAACACATTTCCTGAAACTTGATAAGTAATTTCCGCTTTCCCATACTCATTTTTTGAGACAAGAGTTTTAGCTTTTTGGTCTACTTCCAAATCAATCACTTGATTTACATTTTGACCACCTGCATTGGTGTCTACTTTCATCTCACCTTTCTTATCATTGATTGTAATCGAAATAGTGAATGAGTAATTATCACCTATCAAAGATTGAAATTCACTTGGCATAATATCTTTGATCTCATCCTTAGTAGGCTCAAACACGTAAGTCCCATTATCGCTTTTAGCGCCACAAGCTACCAAAAGGACGGCTGCAAAGACAGCTACAACAGCTAACAAAAGACGTTTAAAATTTTTCATCATCTTCTCCTTTATGATATGATTTATAGCCATTATAGCAACAAATTAGCAACATCTCAAGGGAATATAGCAAATGTAAAATCATTGTAACATCATTAAAACTGCACTATTTAGTAGGTTTAGAGAAAATAAAGAGAGCTACACATGTTAGCTTTATAAAAGCCCTCTATTCACATTCTATCATCATTATTTTCAACGACAAAAAAACCGAGGTCTAAACCTCGGTTTTCATTTTGATTGGAAACTCTATTATTTAAGAGTAACTGAAGCGTCGTTGCTTTAGTTGTTCTCATACAGCTAATTTTCACTCGGTTTCTTTACTTGGCGGGATTGTGGCGGGATTTGCAGTTAGTCCCAGCTCTCCTAACACCTCTGTTATTTCAGCACCGCCAGTTACAATCTGTCTATCATAGAAATGAGAATAGGTGTTTAGAGTTGTAGCTTTGTCCGTTCTTCCTGAACGAGCCGAGACATACAAAACATCTTTTTTTAGAACGTTTATCATAAATGAATCATGACTATGACGTAGACCTTTCCCAGTAATAACCGGAACCTTAGCCGCTAGTGCATGCCTTTTTAACATTCGACTTAAGGTAGATTTGTTCATTGGAGAGTTAAACCGTGCTAATACGAAATTATCTTCTCTATTATACACTTGTACAGTTCTCCAATTTTGCAACACTTTAACAGTTTCGTCATCTATTTCTAAGAAACGCATGCCTGCCCTAGTTTTTGTCTGCTCTTTTCGAACGTATTTCCCATTCCCTTGATATTCAAGGGTAGACTGAATATGAATAACCTTATTTTTAAGATCTATGTCTGACCACTTTAAACTAAGACCCTCAGAGACTCGCATCCCCGTCATAAAATAAAGCCAGATAGCCGTATAAAACTGCCTTTCTTCATAAACTGTCAGATCAAAAGTTTTTAATACCTTATCAAGTTCCTCCACAGTCCAAAATTCAGTTTTCGGTTTTTCTCCTTTAGGATTGTCTAATTTTCTACAAGGATTATTCTCGATGTATTCCAAGCGTTCTGCATAATTTAAGCACTTCTTCAGTTTACACCAAAGTCCTTTTGCGTAGTTTGGAGAGTAGTCTTCCATTAAAGATAATCTAAAATCTTCGCATTCCCGAACATTGATTTCAGACAATTTCTTGTCAGCAAAAACTTCAATAAAAGTCTTATACTGAGGATAAGCAGTTTGATAGGTTACGGGCTGAACAGTTTTCTTATAATAAGGCAAATAAACATCTTCCATAAATTTTGAAAATGGAATATCTAATTGTGGCCTATTTGCACTGGCACTAGATATTTTAGCATTGTATTCAGTTCTTATCCTACAGACTTCGTCAAAGGCTTGCTTTTCTGTTTTAAAATCAATTCCAAATTGATCTTTATAAGATTTAACCCTAAACCTCTTTCGGTCACCCGTAGACGGATCTACACTGAATTCAACCTCATAGTAAATTTTTCCTTTCTTATTTCGACTTACGCATTTATATTTTTTACTCATTTTGTTCCTTTCTTTCAGAAAGCAACTTAAAGCCGAGTAATTCTTCTACAATATACGTAGGAGCTAAATTAAGACGAGAATTATCAAATGGTGATTTACTTAATTCTACCACATTATTCGATAAAGCTCTAGATTCTTCAAATTGTCGAACAGCAATTAACTTTGCTTGTTTTATAATATCCCGTGCCGTATGTTCAGGAAAACCTAATTTCATTAATTCTGTATGATTTATTGTTTGCATTATCTCTTCCTTCTAATTCTTAATTACAGAGATTTCCATCTTTTGATAAGGCTTAGAATAGTTCAACAAATTAGATCATTAACCAAAAGCCTTAAACTACTTTTCTTTAAAATAATTGTACATCGCATAATAGTCAAATTCCATCTTAATGCTAGTTCTTCCATTACGATTTTTTAAAACCACTAACTCAATCTCTCGTGGATTTCTCGATTTAGCTTCATTAACATCAAAATTTCCTTGACCAGTCCCCTTTAGTTGAAGTCCAATCAAAACATCGCTAGAATACTCGATTGCTCCGCTCTCCTTGAAAGACTGCATACTTACAACAGATTTGTAGTTTTCTCTATTAAAAGAAGAAATAGCAATTACTGGTGTTTTAAAGTCTCGGCTAATCCTTTTCAATTCTATTACCGATCTATCTGTGTTTTGTTTTTCAGTTAATCGTTCATTCACCGGGTATAGAATCTGTAAGTAATCAATAATAACGACAGGTGCTTTTCCAGTATATTTGAGATGATTTTCAACAGTTTTCCGAATTAGCTCCACACCAATAGGTCCAGTACCTTCGACAATGTAAATATTTTTGCAGTACTGCGAGTAATTTGCTACAGCTTTTTTAATCAAATCCTTCTCTGGGTTGCTGTAACCTGAATATCTACTCCCCTCAGTAATTCCTCGTGCTGTTTTTGCATTTCTGATATCACTATTAGAGGCAATAGATTCGATAACAGTGTGACGACTAATACTTTTACTAATTATTTCCCACCTAGACATTTCAATACTAAAAATCAAAACATCTGTTCCCTGTGCTGCAATTTGATCAGCAATCTGAGTTACAAATGTTGTCTTTCCAAGGGAGGAAATTGCACCAACACAATACAAGCCTTCGTAAAGACCACCTTCTAACAGATCATCTAAGCCTTCAAAATTTGTTTTAATACATGAAGTATTTGAACCATTCGTAATATCATTAAAAAACTTCGAAAGATGATTAGCTGTTGAATATTCAAGATACCGCTCTTTTTCACTTTTTGTTTGATTGATTGCATTTTCTACCATTTTGTTAAATACTCCTTTATTTTTCACTAACATATCGTTAGGATCTTTTACATCATCAATAGTTAATTTGCAAGAAATAAATTTAATTTTCTTACTTCTAAATTGCTCTGCTAATTTTAGTTCAGCCTCTCTCCCCTTTTCGTCTTGGTCCAATGAAAGAATGAATGTACGATCAATTTTTAGATCAGAAATAAGATTAATTAATTTATTTATATTTCCAATACTGCCAAGTGCTACTGCCTTTCCACCAACTTCAACGATGCTCATGGCATCTATTTCGCCTTCTACAATAAAAATGGGATCCGTAGATTTTTTGAAGAGTTCGCTTTTATTAAAAATATCGCTCCCTCCCACCTTCTGTTTCATATAGCTCAATTGAGTTCCGGGTACAATTTCCCTTGTATCACGAGCAAAATAACAACTTTCACTTAAAGGAATAATTAACCGAGGTGTTTCAGGAACATTAGGATTAGTCACTTTGGGATGCTTCCATTTTTTTACGTAACCAACTTTAAACCGTTGGACTGTTGAAAAACTCAACCCTCGTTTAAGAAAATAGTCAGTTTCACAGAGATGCTTTGTGGCCTCATTATAAAAGCTTAAATAATTATCTTTTTTCTCTTCTTCCTTTAAAGGAAAAACAGCATTGGAATTCAAATATTCAGTCCTCTGGTTCTTTAATTCATCACATTCAGTTGATAGATTAAACAATTCTCTGACACGCTTCAATTGATCCTTAAATTTATCAATTCCTTCTACATAGCCGATAAGATCAAAGATATCTCCACCTCTATCGCAAGAGAAACATTTCCACTGGATTTCATCGTAAATGTGAAAAGCACCAGTTCTGTTTCTTCCTTCACCACTGTGGCAGAGGGGGCAAATATATGCTCCCTTACCACCTTTACGACTTGGTTCAGAGATTTGTTCAATGTATGCTTTCAAATAAGATTTTTCTTCTTCAAACATTTTTTTCTCCTTTTGTAGTTTCCAGTAAAAAAATAAATCCGGACTTTTTTTCTTACAGGCAAAATTATAGCATTGCCTTCAATATGAAAATTGAAGGCATATGCTGCTTATTAATATTATTAGTATTGAAAATCAGAAATACTAATAATATCAGTGATACCAAGGATCAAAATTTTTTTAGCAAATTCAACATACCCCAATTTCTAATTCAACATACCCCAATTTCTAATTCAACATACCCCATAAATCCTGATTTAATCGAAGCAAATCGATAAATCAGTGAATTTAAATCCCTGAAACTTTAAAATAAATTCTAAATTTCTGAAATTCAAAAAATGAGTTCATTCCTAACTGTTCATCTGATAAAGGTTCACATTTTGGATTACAGTATTCCCAACTAACTAGGATTTTATAATCGATTAGTTTATCAAGTGAATTAGCAAAGCTCTCTTCAATTCTTGAACGCCAACCACCTTTTTTTAATCTTACTTCTTCTATAGGAGGAATTTGGGGACATACATTTAATAAAGCTTCAACGGAAATAATTTCATTAGTCTTTTTTCTTCGATTATTTTTGTTACTTTGATGATAGACTAATTTCTTTGCAAGAGAATAAACATTTTTACTACGTTCATCAATTTTAAAAAGTTCGAGAGGAAAATTTGTCACATAAGATGTGATTAAATATCTAACGAATTTTTCAGTCAATTGAACTGTAAAAATTCCATTTTCGCATTTGAATTCCTCAATAAATTTTATATCATTGAATACAACATGATGTGCACCTCTCTTTTCTTTAGTACTGATAGAAAGATCCTTGAGCAAGCATAATGCTTCATCAATGATACAACGTACATTCTTTTTCGTTGAGATACTTGCTGGTTTAGATTTCCCTAGCAGTTCTGAATACTGTTTAATTGAAAATTCAACCAAGCAGTTAACAGCATCTTCTTCACTTAGTCTATATTTATTCTTCTTACCAATAAGAAAAATCAATAAATCCAACATCTTCAATACTCGAAGCTTGAAATAATCTTTGTTATCGTCATAGTTTTCAATATGAATCGTACCAGTATCTAAATGAATCGATGTTCGATTAGTGATCGGATCCCTTACTTTGTTAACTGTTTTCAAATTAACAGAAGTTAGCGAATTTATAGTTGGTGCATTTAAAATCTTCTCGATTTTCTCTTTTTTATCTACAGGCATTATATAACCTCTTTTTTATTTATTTGAAAAGACTTTTGAGAGCAAAAAAAAGAGTTGTAGCTGATGCTACAACTCTCTTGCACTCAATAAATTTTCTTTTCATACTTATAGTCTGCCATTTTTTGATGAAAGTAAAAAAAAGAAAAATCAAAAAAAGTCGCTTTTTCTACCAAAAATTGCTCAATTTTCTACTAAAATTTAAAAAGGACACTTTACAAAGTACCCTTTAAAATAGCGGAAATAGCGATATTTTAAGGATTTTAATACACATTATAAGATCTTCCATATAGGATTAAAATTTTTTTGAAAAAATTTTTAATGACCAAATTAAAATAATTTTTTAATTTCATACCTAGGATTATAGTTTCAACTGAAGAACACTAAATCCTTCCTATACGGAGAGACAATTTGTATAGTTATTTATGATTTATTTCAATCCAAAGCTTATTTCTCTTCTAATTCCGAGATTTGATTTGACCTAAAAAAGAAAGCTGATAAATTAACATTCTATTTATGTTCACTGTGAAAAAATCAAACATTTTGTCTGTTTAGCAACCAAAATGATACCAATAAATGTCTATTTTATTGTATGATTGTTCGTAATATATCTTATCATCGAGGTCCTGATAAATAAATAATTTTGTCAATAATAATATCTATACTTTTTATTTTCTACTACTTTTCTGTGATATAATAGTTAGTGATAACTAATTACTTTATAACATAGGGGGATTTAATGGGTTTAACTAAAAGTCAAGTAGCAAATTTTATAAATGATAAGATTCTCTTTAGATTCTCTATTTCTAACGATTTTATAATTAATTTCAGCGAAAGGGAAGACATTTTTACATTTGACGAGCTTGAAGGAATTATAAACAGTAACTTTACCTATTGGAGTTCGATTAATGATAAAGCTCCCAACAGTTTTTTGTCAAATTGGCAAAATTTGAAAGATAAGTTTAATGAGGTAAAAGATTATATTTTCAATCTTGAAGAATTAAATATAGACAATATAAATTTATACATTTACAACAATCTATCAAGCAATTCTGAATATGGAGAACAAGGTGAGAAGGTATACATATTATCGATAGCTTCTCCTATTGATAGAGATTCTGAAATTCATAAAATAAAAAGTTTTGTTTCTTTCTATACTCAACAGTCTCAAAACAATCTTGTTGAAGCTATAAAAAGTTATATATATCTTTCTAAGAATCCAAGTTACATTGGTAGTTATTTTTCAAACTCTTATGAGTATAAATTTTATCCAGCCCTATTTCTACTTAGAAAAAGCTTTTCGAACATTAAAGAGAATCGCTCTGATTTTGAAACAAATATAGTAGCTCCTATAACAGACAAGTTAAGAGATATTTCAGTTCAATCCGATAAACAGTATAGAGAGATTACGTCGTTCACAGAAGATAAACATAATGAAATTCAGAAACAATTTGATAAAAAAGTTTCTGAATTTGCTGAATTTCAAAAATCTCTTAACAAATGGCAAGAAGAAAAGCAAAACAATCTGAACGACTTGGAGGAAACCTATAAAAACAAGCTTTCTTTAGAAGCTCCAGAGAAACTTTGGAATGAACGTGCAGTAGAACATCAAAAACAAGCTACAATATGGACATACTTCCTTATTGGTGCAGTCTTGGCTTTAATATTTACTTTAGTATTATTGGTTATCGTTATCCATGATTATTCTTTAAATATTATCAAAAAAGATCTTCCATTTATATCCGAGTCGTTTATACTTATTTCAGTTATTTCATTTTTTATCTATATTATTAGAGTATTGATAAAAATCGTTATGTCAAATCATCATATAGCCACCGAATATAAACAAAAAGCTGCTTTGACAAGATTTTATCAAGCTCTTACCTATGCTGGAACTGATATTGACAAAGAAGAGCGACTAATAATAATTAACTCGTTATTCAGTAGAGTTGAAACAGGATTAGTAAAAACAGATACATCAAATGATAGTGATACAATTTTAGCTATTTTATCAAAGAATTTATAATAAAAACGGCAATTGCCGTTTTTTTGCTTTTATAAATTGTCTGAATACAGATTATTTGGATTACTAAAATAATCACAGCTACTACAATTAAAGATAAGCCCCTAATCCAGGTTACTTAACTGTACCATATCCGAGAATATATTTGAAAGAAAAAAGAATACAATTTGTCTATTTAGCTACCCCAAATATACCAAACACTTTTTTATTAAACTAATCAAAATTAAATTATACTACAAACACATTTTTACTTATCTCAGAAAAAACAATGTTTAAGTTATTTAAGATAGACTTTGTAAGTTCTAAGTTATCAGTTTTCAACAACCAAACGTTCTTTATAGATCCAAGTGATAAAAATTCTGTCTTTTTCCCTTGGAAAATTACTTTCCCTTGATTGATAATTGTAACTGTATCTACTAACTTACTTAATTCTTCCAATGAATGACTCGAAATTACAATCCCAACTCCTTTTTTAGACAATTCAATGAGCAAGTCTCTAAACTCTTTCATTCCTATGGGATCTAATCCATTGAATGATTCATCTAATAATAAGATAGTTGGCTGATGGATTAAGGCTTGAGCAAGCCCCAAACGTTGTTTCATACCTAATGAAAAACTAGATACTTTACAATCCACACTATTGTCTAAACCAACTAAATGCAGATAGTTTAAAAGATCTTCTTTTGATAAGTTTACTTCATCATAAAGACTAGAAATTCTGTCTAGCTGTTAAAGATTCATAAAATGTAGGATATTCAATAATCGTACCGATAGTATTCAAATAGCCCTTTGAGTTCCCTTCAATTAGTTTCCCATTGATTTTAATTTCACCAGATTCTTTTTTTACTAAACCTAAAATCGTCTTGAATATTGTAGTTTTCCCAGAACCATTTTGTCCAATGAGTCCCATTATTTCGCCACTCTGCAACTCAAATGACAAATCTTCAATTACTTTCTTTTTGTTATACGATTTATTTAGACCAATAATTTGTAATAGTGCCATTTCGTCTTCCCTTTTAGTTAACAACGTTTATACTCAACCATACTATTTATTTACTTATCTAAGGGAAATCCATCATAAATGATTCTTCCTTTATCCATAACAATAAATCTATCTACAAATTTCATGAAGCTATCTTCATGAAAAATACTTATTATTATCATGTTTTTTTTAATTGAATTTAAATATTCAAAAACTTTTTTCTCGGATTCTTTATCCAAACTACTTGTCGCCTCATCTAATAATAAAATTTCAGGATTACTTAGTATAGCTCTAGCCAATCCAACTTTTTGTTTTTGACCACCAGATAAGTTCTCTCCATTTTCTAGAAGAAATAGCTCTAGCCCATTTCCCTCTGATGTAAGTTCAAATAAACCAAATTCGATACAAATCCTATTGATTTCTTCATCTACAATCATTGAATTTCCCAAAGTTAAATTATCTCTCAGTGTCCCTTCAAATACATAGGGATCCTGACTAACGTATGCTAACTTACTTCTTATATGAAGGAGAGAACCAATTTAGTCCTCTCCAGATTGTAACTTTTTATCAAGCCACTACAGTTGACAATGAGCCTTTATTATTAATTTGACCCTAAGTCTTTTTCTACGATTCTTAATCCGATTGGAAAATCATCTTTTCCCAATTTTAATTTCTGTTTCTCAATCAACTTAGCATCCTTGAGACTATATTGTAATAAATGTCTACCAGTAGCTAGATACAACATATTTTCATTTGAAATTGTAAGAGAATTTATTTCCTCTGGTGTTTCACCTGAATTGTCATCCAACACAATCGCTTTTATAGTTTCATTTTGTAAATCAAGAACAGATAAAATATTCTTTCCTTCTACCTCGTGCTTGACGACAAGGTAATGATTATCTGGACTTGGATAAAGCATATTAGGATAAGGATTGGGTAAGGTAAATAATTTCCTTTCTCCAGTGTGCAAATCGACTGACAACAATTGGTTTCCTGCCACCTTCTCAAAAGTTTCTGTATCACGAATTGCAGAGATACTTACGAATGCCCTATCTTTGACAATTGCCAAGCCTTCTAACATTTCAACCTTTTTACCATCTGAAGTTAATCGAATTATATCTTTTTCTTTCCAATGCTCTTTTTCATTTAGTACTATTTAATCTGAATCTAACACGCCTTCTGGACGATTTCGTTTTGGATCTTGATAAGCAATCTCAGCATATACGTTAGAATTATTTTCAACAATCTGACTCGAAATTGCTGTCATTTGGTTAAATTTTTTCTGAAAAACTTGCTTTCCATTAAGAGAAAAGACTGTTAATATTCCTGAGTTTGCATCTGTTTGAGCAGTATAAAAGTAATTAGAAGAGATACCTGATCCCATCATTGCATAATTCTTAGTATGATTTTTCCTTATCTCGCCTTTGGAAAAATCAATTGAAATGATATTTTGATGATCTATTGGTGCAAAATCATCACCTTCAGTTACGATCATCTTATCACCACTGTTTAAACACGAAAACCAGAGATTAACATACGTTGCTACATCAATTTTTTCTACTCGATGTAACTCGAGCTTATTCTCTTTCTTAGTATATGATTGAATACTTTTTGAGGTGACCAAGTAAAGATTCGATTCTGGATCGACTCGAAACATTGGTGTTTGGACATTAGAACAAGAAAGCAAAAGGAAGAATAGAAATAAAATCCCAAAAAGATAAGAGCGTTTCATAGGTTATCCCTCCTATCCATTTCACGACTCACTTTCTCACCAAGCATAATTTTTCTCACCGCATGTAACCATGGCTGCTAATAACTCCTCTGGTGTCAGTTTCTTCAAGCCTCCATAGGTTGGATCCTGTACATGTGTATCGGGGTCTAGATAATAGATTGCTGCGATGTCCTTGTTATCTGATGTTAATTCATAGCCTACTCCAATCACATTATGTTCCCCACTTTTTCCAGGATAGATTTGTGCCACATTGAAGGTGTAATAGAGAGGATAGCCATCATCAATATCTTTGCGCACGCGTTCTTTAAAGATTCGGAGATCTTCAGAATCTGGACGAGCGTCTGTTACAGTAGCTAGTCGATAACCCGCTTGGTTTCCACTTGGTTCTGGATAGCCAAATAGATTATGATTCAAGACGCGAATCGCATCTCGATTATGAGTCCCATAGGGATTATAAGTCCCCATTTCCTTAGCCAATTGATGTTGAGAGACGCTAACCCCTCGACTAGCCAGCATCATATGGACTGTCGCAGGAGCACAGAAATACCATTCTTCTTGAAGTTTTAAAGAAATAGGCAATAGTTTTCGGATTCCTTGATTCTCTTTGGACGATGTTTCTTGTTTGACCGATTGAGAAGGTTGCGTATTCTCTTTCAATGAAGCTTGTTCCTCGCTTGAAGATGGCAATGTTTCCTGACCACCGGCTTCCGTATTGCCTTCCTTAATTTTTAATCGCTCTGCTACTTCTGCTGGCATTGGTGGATTAGGTTCTGTACGCTCCTTTGTTTTTACAGTAACTGTTGTTGATGAAGAGGATGTGACCTTACGAGAGCTGGAAGGACTTGTTTGGCTTTCTTTTGGTGTCTCTGTACAGCCAGATAAACCAAGCAAAGTCAGAAGTACAAGGAATAAATGAACTTTTCTCATGATTTTTCTCCTTTCTACCATTCTTGATAGCGCATTACGGAGTTTTCATTTCGATAGATTTCACCTTTTGGAATCTCACTATCTTTCTTTTTGAATTGAATCCATAGAATCCCTTTATCCGATAGTAAAATGGGGCCATGATCATATAAATAATGAATCCGATGCCTCAAATCCCACAAATAATATTGAGATTTAACACGCTCCTCATTTCTTCTTTCTCCCATATATGTGAGATAAATATTGCGATATATGGAGGTTTCTGCCTGTGAAGTAGAAAATATCTTTTTATGGTTTTTATTTTCGAAGGTAAACGAAGCATCTTTATTATTTGCAACCAAGTAAAGGAGATTGTGCCCGTTCGTCAATAAATCGACATAATAGCGTTGATCATCCTTTGTTTGATCTATAACTTTTTTCTGCCCATCATTTAATGAGTAGGCTACAATTTTTGTGGTTAAAGCTGTGTTATCAATTTGTACATAATACAAGTGATCTTTAAAGACAGTCGGAAAACCGCTATTTTCTGATTCAATCGGCTGATGAGCCCATGTTTCAAGGTCAAATTCTTCAATTTGATATAGGCTATCGCCTACTTCATAATTTATAAAGAGTTTCTGGTTGGATCGAGCTACTTGAGTAACTGGAACCGTTCCAATAGGTCTCCTATCGATCAGTGTCGTTAAAGATTTGTCTTTTATCTTCCAAAGATAGTAGATCCCTGTCTGATTGAGTTGATCATACTCTTCAAAAACAACAATATCATGATCTACATAGCTAACAGCTACATGAGTCAGATTGGATGTCCTTTCAACATCTTTTATCTTTTGAAATTCCTTGGTATGTACATTCATACTGGCAAGATAATTCTGATCTTCGTGTCCTTGGTCGACAGCCTCGCCATAAGCAATCCCATCATTTGACAGTGCGGTAGGCGTAAAGATTTTCCCATCTGGATAAGGGATAGAAATAGAATTTTTTAATAAATCTTCTGCCTTTCTTTCCTCGAACCCTATTTTCCTAGACACATTGGTACTACCGGAAGGAGATTTTTTTTGTGGCCCTATAAGTGTGCAGGCTGATAAGAGAATGATAATACCGATGATGATAAAACTTAAAAATTTTTGTTTGACAAGATCTTTTTTCTTCATCAGCCTATACCTCCTGACTTAAGCATTACTTCATTACCTATTTATCTACAATAAAAAGATAACGAACGATTTTAAAATTGAAATCTTTTTTTCTTTCTAGAATAATAATACACAAAATAAAAAAGCAAATGTCAAATTGTCTCTTATATACACATTTTATACTTAGATAAATGAACTCAAAATATTTTCCTCAGTATTTATTGGTTCAAACTATGCTATCAAAGTCTTCTGAACGGAAATCTCTTTATGTGATAATTGAAAATAATTGTATTTCATATTAAAATCACCTCAAATATTAGACGAACTCTAACATTTGAGGTGCAATTCAAAATTATTATTTGTTAAATTAAATGATCATTTTTTCAAATATTGCTTAACTAGCTGATCTAACGGGATAATGTGTAGGTTGCCATCCCTTACCCAATAACCATTGAGCATGGATACAACAATATGTCGATTATATCTTCAAACCGTTTTATGACTAAATCCATTTAGAAACTCATTCCTTGATAAAACGATTCACATCTGACTGACATGCTTCCAATAGTGTTTGTTCATCCGTTAATTCGAGTAACTGCAAGCCTTCATCAACTAGCTTTTTATCACTTAAACAAATTCCAAGTGTCACTTTAGCATTTCCTAGAAAATCATATCGCTTACTTTTTTTGGCCGTATCTAACAATAGATAACTGATACTCGTACACTTCTCCATCAAACCATTCCACAGAAAAATACTAGCTAAATTTGAGAGTAATTTATACTTGGTGGGAAGAATCTCTGTATAATCAGAGTAATCATTGAGCCTATCTATCACTTCATCACAGATAGAAATCACTGTTTCTAGTGGAAGTGTAAATAAAATAACGACAATTAATTTGAGGTCACTATGATACCAGACATCCTGATTTTTAATTTCGTTCCATGCTTCCGTGGCCATCATTCTTACCTTTTCATTTGGACCAGATTCTCGTAAACAAAGAATGACCTCTACTCTCTTTAGTATATTTGACACAGGAATATCATTAGGATATTTTTTTAAATAAGCTACACTCTTATTCTTCAGTTCCAATAATTTATCATTTGATTGGTAGGCATTGTTATCTTCTGCCAATAAGATAATTTCTTCTCTATCGGAATGGTGGTAAGAATGACATATATATCGAAATTCTTCGAAATCTAGGCCAACTTGCTTTAGAAGATGCTCCATCAACTCAAAACTAGGCACTACTTGGTTCGATTCAATACGCGATAAATGCGCTCTTGAAGTGTAATCCTGGCAAACTTCCTCTTGACTAATATGTTTTGATTTC
>NZ_KV811485.1:456068-460309 GCF_001813105.1 Streptococcus sp. HMSC072C09
TTTATAGATCGTACCGTAATCCCAACGCATAACAACTTCACCTCTAATTATGTGTATAAATGTTACATTTTTACACTTCGTTATGTATTTAGTATATCATATATATAGAAGAAGGAGGTGCAGATATGCAAAAGAAAATCACTATTTATTTTTTGTATTAATGCTTTCACAATCCAAATAACTGGGGTGCATTTTCAAATTATTACCATGATTACAAATATCACTGGTCAAGCGTAACTCGTGCAAGAGATAGTAAATCATCATATGCTTACGCTCCTTCTCATCAGACCTCAAGAGCTTTTATAAATAGAAATTTTGGTGAAACAGTATATTTTAATTACGGATTTAAAAAAATTCATAGCTCATAGAAAAGATTATATTACTATTCATGAAAATTTTAGAAAGTGAGTAAAGTATGAAGCGCTTATTTGTCATCCTTTCAAATATCTTTATAACAAGTTTTCTACTTTGGATTTGTTTTTCAACCTCATATGTGGTTATTCACAATAGTTTTCCAGCTATTGGTATTCTTTCCCAGAACAAAGAGGTATCAAAAGATCAGGTAAAATACAGTTTAGATCAATTAGCAAATGAAACAGACAGTGTGATTGGTGAACAAATTGAAACAATAGACGATAAAGGTAAGGTTCATTTTTCCTATGCAATATTTGGATCTGGCCATATCCCAAACGGCCTTGTTAAAGCTAGTGAAGAAGATTTTTACAATAGTGGCTTATTGTCCAATTATTATATTTTATCTGGAAATCTCACTCTAGATAGATTAAATCATGAACTTCAATCATTGGGTTTCACACAAACATTTGTTTCATATCCAAATATTTTTCTTAGCTTATTTACGTATATGGGAAATGGTAGTCAATTACTCGTTTTGGTCATTTTTCTACTAACTTTTATAGCCTTAATGATTATTCAAAAAACCAAGGAAATGCGAACAGTTGGGATTCGATATATTTCTGGATTGCACCTAACTCAGATTTTTGGAAACTCAATGATTAGTGATTGTGGAGATTTACTTTTAGGGATAATTACAGGGATTTTTCTTGGAATCTGTGGTGTAAGTCTATTCCATATCACACCATTTTCTATTCCAGTTATTTTTTCAGCTAACATAACTTATAATTTGTTACTTTTGTTCCTTTCTATGCTCTTTAGCTTTCTTTATGTTTTAAGTATTAAAGCGGTACATTTGGTTTCTTTACTCAAAGGAAAGTTACCTTTGAAACAGATTATGGGTATTCTTTACTTGGGGCAATTGGTCGCTTTTCTTTTAATAGTAATTACCATTCATAGAACAAGTATCTATTCAACTATTTGGCAATTGCATCAGTCTGGAGATACAGCATGGTCAAATCAAAAAGATTGGGTATTGCTTTCAACAAATAGGGAGTTTGGGGCAGAGGCTAGAAATCAGGATAGTAGAAAAATGTTGGAAGAACAATGGAAAAACTTCATAGAAACTGGCATTCAGAATGGAGGAATGCTTGTTCAGCATCCACTTGCATCATTCGATCTAAAAGGTCTGTCTTCACATCCCTTAATGGGAAAAATGTCGATTAATGACTACAATCCGTATGCTAATAGCTTATATGTGACTCCTAATTATCTAGATATTCAGAATGTAGAATTAAATGAAGAAGATAAGAAGAACATTAATAGCCTTGGAGAAGGAGAATTTGGACTACTATTGCCTGAAAAATTAAAAGATCAAGAAGATAAATTGCGTCAAATTTATGAAGATTTCCTAGCGATTCGAAACGATAAGGGAAATAAAATTCAACAGGCTATGAAAGCTCGTGTTTTCTATATTTCAAACAATAAGAAGCGTTTCGTATATAATTCTACACCAATCTCATATCAACAATTTCTAAGTGATCCTATACTTATTGTCCTTAAACCAAGCTCTTTTGGAAAAAATCAAAATGATTTCTTCACTTATCCATCTGATTATCTGTATTTTAAAGGTTTGGATGCCACTAAAAAACTAGTTGAACAAGGTGGAATAAAGAGATATATCAGTCAGTACGATGTTGCCTATTATGTTTATCGTGGTATGAGTCACAACATTCAAGTTGAAATATTGACAATCATTGCTGGTGGTTTTCTCGGTATTGCTACCTCAATTCTACTCTTTAATACAATGACAATCCTCTACTTTGAAGAATTTCGTAAAACTATTCTTATTAAGAAAATATCAGGATTAAATTTTTTTGAGTTACACCAGAAATTTTTTATCTGGCAAATAGTTATCTTCATTTTGGGAGGGGCTATTGGTCTTTTGCTAACAAATAAACTTTGGGTAGTCTTTCTAACCTCTTGCGTCTTTGGTTTGAATTCTATTTTAATACTAATGCATCGTTCTCGTAAGGAAGATAGGATGGCTAGTATTATATTGAAAGGAGCATAGAAATGATTAAAATCCATCAACTAACAAAAACCTTTGGGGACCGGACGGTATTTAGTGATTTGAACTTAAATTTTGATGCAGGTAAAGTCTATGCTCTTATCGGAAATAGTGGTTGTGGCAAAACAACCTTACTAAATATGGTAGCCAAGCTAGAACCTTATGATCAGGGAAGTATTCAATATAAAGGAAAAGATTTACGAAAGATTAAACCAACAAACTATTTCAGAAATGAACTCGGTTATCTCTTCCAGAATTTTGGACTAATCGATAATAAAACTGTTTCAGAAAATTTAGATTTGGGATTAATTGGTCATAAATTAGACAAACAAAAAAAGAGAGAGACTAAAGAAGAAGTATTAGATAGAGTAGGACTATCTTATATTCAACTAGATCAAAAAGTATATGAGCTTTCTGGAGGAGAAGCACAACGTGTAGCCTTGGCAAAGATCATTTTAAAAGATCCTCCTCTAATTTTGGCAGATGAATTAACTGCCGCTCTTGATCCTGAGACCTCACAGGAGATTATGGACTTACTCCTAACATTAAAAAATAAGGAACGTCTGATCATTATTGCAACACATAATCCAACCATTTGGAAACAAGCTGATCAAGTGGTAAGCCTAAAAATTAGTCAATGAAGAATAGGGTAATAGCACAGATTTTCATTACGTTACATATTCATTTCCTGACAAAACATCCCGAAAGTTAAGTGCACCGAAATAGATAGATTAATAATTTATCCAAAGGATTTAGTTCTGTATTGCACAGGACTGAGTCCTTTTCTACTATTTGTATAGAAATGTATACATTTTTAATCTATAGTCGTAGAGATTTAGTAAAACTACAGCGCAAACTTCCTCTTGACTAATATGTTTTGATTTCCGTATTTTTTTATAGATCGTACCGTAATCCCAACGCATAACAGCTCCACCTCTAATTATGTGTATATATGTGACATTTTTACATTTCGATATATGTTTAGTATATAATATATATTAAAGAAAGATGTGATAAACGTGAAAAAAATCACTCTTTATTCTTTATAGCATCACTCCCACTCTTCAATTTGTTAGATAGTTGGCGATGGTGGTGATTCCATTCATTGAAGGGATGTGTCAATAGATGAACAAAAGAAGCTTCAAAAAAATGTCTCTAATATTTATTTTAGGTATCATTGTAGGTCTATTCTTAATCCCATTACTTAGACCACTTATAGTTGATTGGCTAAAAACTATATTTGGTTAATAGTAACGATAACCTTATTTAACAAAAAAGTTTTCCCTTATATTTTTTAATAGCATTGTTTTGACAAATTAACTTCCACATTTATTAGCGGTAAAAGTTGGTTTGAGAATTTAGCACTTTGATGACCTTAGATCATTATAATCCTACAAGTACAGGTATGACTTTTAGTTTTAGATATTCTCATTAGTTTAATTAAAGGAGGGACTGTGTTATGGTAACTAAGTATTACAAGTATATTCCTTGGTTGGTTTTAGGAGCTATTGGATCTTATGAGTCCGCAACTTATTTTGGACATAGTACATTTGATATACTGTATTTATCTATTGTTTTTATGATTGTTTACGTAGCTTTGTTCATTCTACACGAAAAATATCTGAAATATAAATATAAAGAAATATTTACACAGATTATGAGCAATCCTGAAAAAGATCATCATCATTAGTAAGATAAAGCATAATAAAGCCCTAGCAACCAGATTGTACTGACCCAAAAAAAGTTAGGCAACTAGGCTATTCAAAGGATTTAGTTCTGTATTTTACAGGACTGAGTCCTTTTCTACTATTTGTATAGA
>NZ_KV811485.1:460409-464011 GCF_001813105.1 Streptococcus sp. HMSC072C09
CAGGACTGAGTCCTTTTCTACTATTTGTATAGAAGTGTATACATTTTTAATCTATCTTTGTGTAACCAAAAATGTTTTTGAGCTAATCATTGTCAATTATATACTCTATTTAAGTGAACACTGGAAATTTTAAATGCTGGTCTTATACTGTAAAATGTACTTTATTTAAGGGAAAACTAAAAATTTTTCAAATGTACATTCATACAAAAACACGGCTCATGAATCATGGCCGTGTTATATTTTACTTAAGTTAGTTAACTAATTCTCTTAGTTAATATTTACTTACATTTTATTTGCTTTAATTCCTTCATCTCTTTTAGAATACTAAAAATATAGAAACTAAATAGAACTACACCTAAAAAAGATAAAACAAAGAAACCAGACGTAAGTTTTTCGCCTCTAACAGCTAGTACTCCAAGGGAAAAAATACCGATAGCCATTATGGAAATTATGAGGATAAACCACAAGTAAATCATATAAAACTTATAAAGATAGCAAAAGGACTTATTTTTTTGTTTAGGGTTATCCTTCCATTCTAAATAAAAGAAATAAGGTATAAAAATAATTAAAATAAATAGAAATTCTATCTCTATCATAACCTCTCATCTTATCTCCCTTAATCAAATACATGATTTATAGCATATTAAAACTTTTTATTTAAGCAAACTAATGACAAAATCTACATGCCAAATCATCGATTAATCAATTCCTCAATTTCCTTTACCCCTTCAAACTCTCCAACACTTTCGAAAAGTTCTATAGCCCGTTTGAAATGTCTATTGGATAATTCCGTATTTTTCAAGGCTAAATAGATTTCACCTAACCCTCTATAGCTACAAGCTTGAGAAATCACATCATCAGTCTCTAAAGATTGTTCCAATGACAGATTCATGAATGTAAGAGCTTCATCAAGGTTGTTTAATTTAAATCTCACATAGCCTTGTTCGTAGTTATTCACAGCTTTCTTTAGATTATCGTTTGGAAAATACTCTCCAACTATCTTCTCTTCGTCTTCAATGAGTTTTAAAGCCTTATGAAAATCACCCTGATCTCTGTAGATCATCGCTAATTGATGTAAGCCAATATGTTCATGTTCTTTATCTTCATTTTGTTGAGCTAATAAAATGTATTTCTCAAAGATATGGGTACACGAGGCATAGTCTTTTTCTGCCAATAATAAATACCCCATCAGATTTAAAAGACTAAAATCTGTACAGGTATCAATGGAAAAATCTTGTTCAACCAACTGTTTAGCTTCTGATGTTTTTCCCTCCAGAAACAAGTTCCAAGCTGTATCAAGTTTAGAGACCATCTATTTTCCCCTTTCAACTATAAACAACCTTCATAAAATAAAATCACTCAACAAGAAGATGCTAAACACTACCTTTATAAATTTAATCTACTAGGCTAAAGTATAGCAAAAAGCCCAAATAACTACTATTTGGGCAAAATGTTACTTAGTTTCTTTTTAAACGAGCAATGAGTAACTTAATAAGATAAGCTAGAACCACAAGTGCTACTACGCGTGATAATAGATAGAAAATAAAATAAACAAAATAGATTTGCATATCTGACACCTCCTAAATAAAAGAGATTAACCATCTTGTCCTCAATATTATTGTACTCCCGTTTGAAAGCGGAGTCAAGCGCTATGATAAATAGTATCAACATCTGGAATAAATGTAAAGCCTACAAAAAGCAAAATAAATTAATCTGTTTCATTTTGAAATCCTTTAACGATTGTAAATTATATCCTATTTTAGAAGAGGTACGTAAGAAGTTATCAATTTAGATAAAGTCAAAGCAAGAGAGAAATATAATTAGTAAACATAAATACAATATTTTTTACATTTTTTATTATACTTTTATTAGTATAATTGGTAAAATCTTAATTAATAAAAATTATGGTCTATCTAATATTCCAATTACCTTACAACACAGGTTGATTGAATAGGATTAGATAACCGAAGTAATGTTGAAACGAATGGAGGGGGCTAATATTAAGAATTTAATAAGTGATCAAATGTCTAATAGACAAATCATCAAAGACTTTATTAGTAGTTTTATTAGTTCTTTAAGTGGAAAAGCTTTTAATTTTGCTTTAGGATTAATGTTACTGGACCAAACAAAATCGGCAATGAGTTTTGGAATCAATATGATCATCTATCCTTTAGTCAGTTTGATTTTCTTGCTTCCAATCGGTAATTTAGTAGACCGATACCGTCATAAAAAGATCTTAATTTATAATTTCATCTTTAGGCTTATAATTTTTCTTCTGTTTTATGCTTTTTATTTTTTAACGAATTCATCTACTATCTTATATCTCGTAATCCCGTTTGTCATACTCCACTCTATTACAGTTAACATCAATGATACTTGTTATTCAGCCTCTATCCACGAGTTAGTAAATGATACAAAAATTCAACGATTAAGCTCCGTTACACAAACTGCCATTGCTATCGCAACCATGCTTTCGCCAGCTATTGGAGTCATTTTTTATAATTGGTTAGGCTTCTCAGGCTTTATTCTCATAGAAATCATTGCAAATCTCCTTGCTTTAGGTGTCTTACTTACCATGAAATTCTTCTATGAACACGATGGGCAGGAAGCTGAGATCAAACAGAATGAAAACCATCAACACGGGGTTAAAGAAATTATCCAATTCTTAAAAGAAAATCAGATTGTCAAATATATTATTCTTGTTAGTGTTGTACTGAATTTTTTCTATACTTCCATTAGCATTGGAGTACCATTTGTAGTCAAAGAGCAACTCTTATTAGATAATGCGACAGTAGGTATTTTAGAAACTATGTCTGCGGTTGGAATGTTATTAGCCAGTGTGTCTATGTCACTACTACCAGACAAAAAAGAAAATAACACACTTCTCTCTAATAGAATTCGCATTCCACTTTTTCTTCTAACCATCGCTATCGTTGGTTTGGGTATTACATTTGCAACTAGTAACACCCAGGTGATTATTTCTTCCGTTGGCGGTTTATTTATGGGAATTATAGCATTTACTCTTGTTATTCTAAATATTGTCGTCATGACCTATCTTCAAAGTAGTATTGAAACAAATTATTTAGGAAGAGTAATGAGTACTTTGTTCACACTAAATACGTCTATCATGCCGATAGGTACCATTGTATTTACTTATCTATTTCAAAAGGACATAAACGGAGGTCTGATATTCATATTTGGAGGGACTTCTCTCCTGATCTATACCATGATAATGTTACCTAGAATATATAGAATACTCCAAAAAGAACACATTTATTGACATTGAAACATAAGCAGTACTAAAACGTAAAACGAAAAAGACAAGGATAAAACACCTTGTCTTTTTTTAAAATACTAACAACTTAGACTAACAATGGGACTTTTTTCATAATTTAGCACCTTTTTAGTAACCTGTTCAAGATACGGATGTATAGTCCAGATAAAGACAATTCAAATTAGATTACGTCTATCTATTTACTTACCTTTTATTTGCTTTAATTCCTTTATCTCTTTTAGAATACTAAAAATATAGAAACTAAATAGAACTACAAATAAAAAAGATAAAACAAAGAAACCAAACGGAAGTTTTCTTCCCATACCAG
>NZ_KV811485.1:464111-466308 GCF_001813105.1 Streptococcus sp. HMSC072C09
TTAGGCTTATCCTTCCATTTTAAATAAAAGAAATAAGGTGTATTAATAATTAGAATAAATAAAAATCTCATCTCTATCACAACTTTTTACTTTCTATTTTGGATTTCCCACAAGATCTCCCAACTTCCAAATACCAAGCCAAAAAGAAATTGTTAGCATAATAAAGAATGCAAGGAACATATTATCGACTAGATTTTTACTCATCAAGCATAGTTCTCTAGCTATATAAGGAGACACGGGAAACAAAATGCACTGTACTATAGTAATTATTTTTTTCATGATTTATTAATAATACTGTCACATATGATACAGTATACTCCTTTCTAGGAAGAATTCTTATTATTCCTATCTTTATTATAGGCCTGCAGCAATTCGGATTCAATTTTTTATATGTGAAAGTAGTTTCAGAATTCGAACTTTAATTTTTTTATTATACCTTGATTATCATTGAAAAAAATGTACAAATCAATTTCTTAGATTTGATAATATGATGAACTATAAAATATACAAAATACCACTCCAGAATAAAGTACACTTTTTAAAGAATGTACTTTATACTTCTAATTCAGTTTATCAATGGTTTAGCTCTAGTTTAGTCAATTGTACATAAATTTTTAGTTTTTCTAAGGATTCTTCATAGTTGATAGGTCGCAAAATGTTCTGAAAAACGCTCAGAATTGCTGTGTCAGCAACGAAAATGCGTGATTTTTGTATGATTAAAAAAATCGGGGTATCTATACAAAAAAGTGGAGGTGTTATCCTCCGAATCATCCTATTATTTTTTATTTGTTTTCGCTTACATTTTGTCATATAATGTTATTATAGCAAAGAAAGAAGGTGTTATTATGTTAAAAAAATATTTTTCAAAATATAAATGGACTGATTTATTTTGGATTCTATTTGTGGTTTTGACATGCATCTATGTAGGAAACCGTGATTTGCTTCCTCTTAATCATCAAGAATTCTCTCTTCGTGGTAGTTTCTGGGGATTTATACTTGCATTATTTCACTTACTATTCATTGATAAATTTTTCATTTCTAATCGTAAGTAAAACGATACTAGGTAAAAACTCAATTTCAGGAGAAAATAAAGTAAATCACCCCACAATAAAACGCATAGTATCAAGGTTCTTCAAAACCTAATATTATGCGTTTTTTGATCTAAAGACTTTTCCCTATTCTTGCTTATTTTGTTGTTGATTATCTTTATATGAATTTTATAGCATAGGCTATCGTCCATATCTGAGGCACTGTGACACTAAAAAATAGGTCAGTCTCATAGAGGAAGACGAAAAGACAACCGATAAAAGCGTTAAGACACGCCAACGATTTTTATCACTTTATCCATTTACTACCCCCTTTCACTATTTAATAGTTAATTTAGACGATGCAAAAGTGCGAAAAAAGACAAATGTTTATCTTTCTAAACGGATTAAGTTTTCCCACTTTTAATTGCTTGAATAGTGTTGGAAGCTTTTTTTAATATTTCGTCATGATTGGATAAGCAACAGTCAGTTGCAATTTATTGGAGCTCTCACAATGAAGAATGAAACATTATTGCTAGAAACTAAAAAGAGTTGGTGGCAACGGTTGTTTTCAAAAAAAGACAGCCGTTAATTAGTAGAACATATTGAAATGTTGTTTTGTAAAACTTAAAAGAAGAAAGATTTGATGTCCCCCCAATATCATCATGTTTCAACGTAGCTTTAATTTTCTTTGAATAATTTCCTAAAACCAATCTGACTTTTTCGGTACAAGCCATTTGTCAAATCTTTTGTTAAACATTTACATTCTTTTTTACACTATCAATGGTTATTGGAATTAGCAAACAAAAAACGGCAATCAGCATTCACTAAATTACCGTTTTTTATTTAAATTCTATTACTATTAACTACCTAATACTACTAGTATTACTAATATTACTACTAATTATCCTGAGGCCATCGTGTATAAATTGACCCAAAACGTCAAATCCGTTATAAATTCCGTAATAAATAAAGAGTCCTAAAATTATAGATGAAATAATAATACTTGCACAAATAAAATATGTACGTTTTTTTTCATTCATAAGGTCAATCCTCCTTTTTATTTGTATTCGCTTACATTTTATCATATAATACTAATGTAGTAAAGGAAGAAGGTGTTCTTATGCTAAAAAAATATTTTTTCAAAATATAAATGGACTGATTTATTTTGG
>NZ_KV811485.1:466408-466782 GCF_001813105.1 Streptococcus sp. HMSC072C09
TAAATGGACTGATTTATTTTGGATTCTATTTGTGATTTTGACATGCATCTATATAGGAAACCGTGATTTACTTCCTCTTAATCATCAAGAATTTTCTCTTCGTGGTAGTTTCTGGGGATTTGTACTTGCATTATATCACTTACTATTCATTGATAAATTTGTTATCTCTAATCGGAAGTAAAACGATACTAAGTAAAAACTCAATTTCAGGAGAAAATAAAGTAAATCACCCCACAATAAAACGCATAGTATCAAGGTTCTTCAACACCTAATATTATGCGTTTTTTGATCCTAAAGACTTTTCCCTATTCTTTTTTATTTTGATGTATAGTCCAGATAAAGACAATTCAAATTAGATTACGTCTATCTATTTA
>NZ_KV811486.1:0-658 GCF_001813105.1 Streptococcus sp. HMSC072C09
ATGATACTATTCGCTACAATCTCAGTTTGGGACAGGAGTTTTCAGATCAAGAATTAGAGACTGTTTTAAGACAGGTCAAACTCGACCATGAACTAACTGATGGGCTTGATTTTGTAATCACTAATAACGGAGAAAATATTTCAGGCGGACAACGAGTCCGGATTGAACTAGCCCGCTTCCTACTTCGTAAAAAGGATATTTTATTAGCAGATGAGGTAACTGCAGCTCTTGACGCAGAAAATAGCCAGATGGTTCGAGACTTGATTTTCTCACTACCGATGATGGTGTTAGAAATCGCTCACCATATTGATAATGAAAGTCGATACGATCAAGTCATTGAACTAAGAAAGACTTGATTTTATATTGAACCCAATATGTTGGATAAATAATTTAAATTTCTTTTATTTAAAATGGAAGGATAAGCCTAAACAAAAAAATAAGTCCTTTTGTTATCTTTATAAGTTTTACATGATTTACTTGTGGTTTATCTTCATAATTTCCATAATGGCTATCGGTATTTTATCCCTTGGAGTAGTAGCTGGTATGGGAAGAAAACTTCCGTTTGGTTTCTTCGTTTTATCTGTTTTAGGTGTAGTTCTATTTAGTTTCTATATTTTTAGTATTCTAAAAGAGATAAAGGAATTAAAGCAAATAAAAG
>NZ_KV811487.1:0-1394 GCF_001813105.1 Streptococcus sp. HMSC072C09
TTTTGAATATTCATTGACCAGACTTATTTTTAGATGTATAATGAGCATGTAAAATATATCACAAAGAATAATATGTAATAAGATTTAATGATTACATCTGATATTTCTCAACCATAGGGTTCTATTTTCTAGGAGAGATTTATGATTCATATCTTTAAATATCTTGATAAAAAAACAAAATACCTAACCATTATTGGAGCACTGGCAAATGGGGGTCTCGCATTAGGTCAACCTTTGGTTGTTGCCAAAGCATTATCGATAGATCAAAATAACCTTACCTATTCTTCTATTTGGAAATTTGCCCTCTTTGGTTTTTCTGTCTATTTCGCTTTGTATAGTCTAATGTTATTTTGTAATCATGCAAATAATGTCTTTAGACGCGAAATTCACATGAATATCCGAACGGCACTTTTTCAGAAGTTAATGGAAGACAGGGAATATAGTGAAGATGAAAAGATTACCATGCTGACACAGGATATGGAATTTTTAGGAGATAACTTTTTTGAACGCTATATGTCTATTTCATGTTGGGGATTTGGGGCACTGATTACGGCGATCTATATCATTGCCCAAAATGTTTTATTGGGTTCTATCTTTGTTTTCTTCACGATCTTACGTCCCATTCCACAATTCTTGATGAATAATAAGCTAAAGAATTCAGGGGATGAAATGTCTCAGGGAAGAACAGCTGTTCATAACCAAATCTCTGATAGTATTCGAGGAGCTCAGACCTTGCGGATGAATCAAGCCTTGCCTGAAAATTCTCAGCGCGTCTGGAATATCAATCTTCGTTATCAACGAGCTATTCAAAGGTTTGCTTTTACCCATAATATTGTTTTCTTTTGTAATGGTTTTATGGTCTTTCTGAGCCAAGTACTCCCCTTGGTATTAGGGTTCTTCCTTGCTATGCAGGGTCATCATGTTTCAGTGGCTAGCCTGGTTGCTATGTATATTGCTGCTGGTCAACTGGTAGGGCCTATCCAAAATATCATGTATGATGTGGTTGAAGTACAAGGAGCCAAAACAACGGCCGAAAAGATTTTCGGAATTTTAAATCGAGCAGATGATAGTGAATCGGATAATCATTCGATCTCCCAAGTAGAAGAGCTAGAAATTTCTCATTTAAGTAAATCTTATAACGGTAGAGAGATTCTTCGCGATCTTAATCTAGCCATTCGACAAGGCGAAAAAGTCCTCATCAAAGGGCCAAGTGGCTGTGGGAAATCAACCCTCTTTAGAATGATCACAGGGGAAGAAAAGCCGGATGCCGGAACGATTACTTGTCGTACAAGGGATGGAGTTAAAACAAGTCACTTTGTTCGTCAGGTAGGCATTATCAGCCAGCATCCTTTCCTCTTTAATGATACTATTCGCTACAATCTCAGTTTGGGACA
>NZ_KV811488.1:0-124331 GCF_001813105.1 Streptococcus sp. HMSC072C09
TATCTTTATGGGAAATGGCCAGGTACTAGCGCAAGCCCTCTTGTCTAGCCAGTCGATTCCTTATCTTCCACTGACTCTTGCAGTGAAGGGGCTTATGGTTTACCTCCTCTTGCGCAATGGTGCCTATGGAGGGACCTTGACACCATCATTTGCCTTAGGGATTGGATCTGGCTATCTAGTGACCTTGCTTTTGACAGTCCTTGGGATTCATCTGGATCCAGCTATAGGGATGTTACTTGGAGCTACAGTCTTTTTAGGGACGACCCTACAAGCTCCTCTGACAGCCATTGCCCTGAGCCTTGGATTTACAGGCCAAACTTGGAATTTGACTATTCCGCTGGTACTTGCGGCTGGTCTGTCATACGTGATTCGAAAGAGATGGGAGAAGAAATGATGAAGGTACATTTTGTACTGCATGAAACCTTTGAAGTGCCGGGCGCTTATCTAAAATGGGCACAGGAGCGTGGCCATCAAGTGACCACGACTAAAGTCTATGAGAATGAAACCTTACCAGAGTCAGTGGATGAGATTGACTTTTTGATCGTCATGGGAGGACCTCAATCGCCAGACGAAGATCGAAAAGCTTTTCCATACTACGATCCTCAGGCAGAGATCGACCTGATTCAAAAGGCCATGAAGGCAGATCGTTATATTGTTGGGGTCTGTCTTGGTGCTCAGCTCCTGTCTGTTGCTTATGGCGCGAACTATGAGCACAGTCCAGAACGTGAGATTGGTGTTTTTCCTGTGACCTTAACGCCTGAAGGACTCACAGATCCGCATGTCGGTGAGTTTGGAGCAACTCTTGAAACTGGTCATTGGCATGGTGATATGCCAGGATTGACAGAGGATGCTATCGTTCTTGCGACCAGTCAAGGTTGTCCACGTCAGATTATTCGCTTCAGTCCTAAACACTATGCCTTCCAAGCCCACCTGGAATTTGATCCAGAAGCAGTCGATCTCTTGATTGCTGCTGACGGTGAAGATCTTTTGGTAGAACAAAGTCAAAAACTGACCTTTGTTCAAAAACCTGAAGCCATTCGTGCTTACGATTATCGAGAAATGAATGCCAAACTCTATGCGTTTTTGGATTCATTAACAAATTAAATATAAAAATGAAAGGAAGAGCATGTGTTCTAATTTGAACACGAGCGGAAAGCTCTCCTAAATACTCAATAAAAAAGAAAGGATGGGTTTACCGTATTCGCTGAACTGAATACGGGCGGAGAACTGTGTAAAAAAGATAAACTGTCTAGCATCTGCGATGCGTCGTCAGTTTCCTATTTTTACTTTGTTCTCTTTAACGCCTATTCTAAAAAATAAAAAAGAAAGGTAGAGCATGTGTTCTGATTTGAACACGAGCGGAAAGCTCGGAAAATAGATAATCTGACTGAGAAATCAGGATTTCTCGTCAGATTCCTAATTTTCAGTCGCTTTCTGGTCGCTCTTTGTATCATAAACTATGTCTATCCATATTGCTGCTAAGCAGGGTGAAATTGCTGATAAAATTCTTCTTCCTGGGGATCCTCTTCGTGCGAAATTTATTGCTGAGAATTTCCTTGAAGACGCTGTTTGCTTCAACGAAGTCCGTAACATGTTTGGTTACACGGGTACTTATAAAGGTCACCGTGTTTCTGTCATGGGTACTGGAATGGGGATGCCATCCATCTCTATTTATGCGCGTGAGTTGATTGTCGACTACGGCGTGAAAAAATTAATCCGTGTGGGAACAGCTGGTTCTTTGAACGAGGATGTGCATGTTCGTGAATTGGTCTTGGCACAAGCTGCTGCAACCAACTCAAACATCATCCGTAACGACTGGCCTCAATACGATTTCCCACAAATCGCTAGCTTTGATCTTTTAGACAAGGCTTACCATATTGCCAAAGATCTTGGCATGACCACTCACGTGGGTAATGTCTTGTCTTCTGATGTCTTCTATTCAAACTATGGTGAAAAGAACATCGAGCTTGGTAAATGGGGTGTGAAAGCTGTAGAAATGGAAGCAGCGGCTCTCTATTATCTTGCTGCTCAACACCATGTGGATGCGCTTGCTATCATGACGATTTCAGACAGTTTGGTCAATCCTGATGAGGATACAACCGCTGAAGAACGTCAAAATACTTTCACAGACATGATGAAAGTCGGTCTTGAGACCTTGATTGCAGACTAATGGCAACATTCTTTCATGATGAATGGCTCTACGACCTCCAAAATTATCACTACAGCCGGGCTCTGCGCTCTATCAAGCAGCAGGAAGAAGTACCGGATTTGTTGGTAAGTTTACTACAGTTAATGGCGGAGCGTCGAGAGCTCAATATCCAACCCGTCATGAATCAAAAGTTGAGAACCGAGTTGCTAGAGGCGACTGGTTTTCAGCTTTTTTGGCATGAGGATCCAGAAGACGAGCAGTTGGCCAACTACCTCTATGATCTCGAAGCGAAGTTGCGAAATGAGCAGATTATTGACTTTGTTCGTGCCGTTAGCCCAGCCATCTATCGGATCTTTATGCGTTTGATTCAGTTGAAAATTCCTGATATTACCAACTATATTCATAACTCCAAAGAATCCAGTTATGACCGTTGGAAGTTTGAGAGCCTGCATGCGTCCGACAACCCTATCCTGCAGCAATTCCACAGCGAAAGTGTGGTCAATTCGTCCAGTTTGACGGAGTTGATTGTGCAGTTGGATTTTCCAGATAGCGTCAAAGTTGAAGCCCAACAATTGCGGGAGTTAGAAAAATCAGTTCGCAATCCCTTGGCCCACTTGATCAAGCCTTTTGATGAAGAAGAGCTCCATCGGACGACGGGTTTCTCTTCTCAGGATTTTATGAAGAATTTGATTGACCTTGCAAGCTACACAGGCATCCATTATGATCAAGCTAACTTTTATTTTGATCAGGCCAATGCTGTTATGGAAGAGCTACTAAAGGAGAAGTAGATGGATAAGATTGCTCAACTACAGGAGATGATTGATCAGAGTCAACGGATCGTGTTTTTCGGAGGGGCAGGAGTTTCCACAGAGTCAAATATTCCAGATTTTCGAAGTTCAGATGGTGTCTATAGTGTTCAGGTGGGGCGACATTTGACAGCTGAGCAATTGGTCTCCCATACTATGTTTGCGCGTTATCCAGAGGACTTTTTCGACTTCTATAAGAAATACCTACTCTACCCAGATGCCAAGCCTAATGCTGCCCATCGCTATCTGGCTCGGCTTGAGGAGACTGGTAAGCTCAAGGCAGTGGTGACACAAAATATCGATAGTCTCCACGAAATGGCTGGTTCTAAAAAAGTCTTGAAGCTCCACGGCAGTGCCGACCGCAATTACTGTACGGGTTGCCAGCGATTTTATGATTTGGAGGCTTTTCTAGCTTTGGAAGGCCCGGTTCCACACTGTCTGGGCTGTGGCAAGGTGGTCAAGCCTGATGTGACCCTCTACGAGGAGCCTCTTGATATGAACGTCTTTAGTCAAGCAGCCCAAGCCATCCAAGAGGCTGATCTCCTGATTATCGGTGGAACCTCTCTTGTGGTCTACCCAGCAGCTAGCTTGATCCAGTATTTCCGAGGGAAGAAGCTGGTTGTCATCAATAAAACCAGTATCCCACAAGACAAGCAAGCAGACCTGGTTATCGAAGGAAAAATCGGCCAAATCTTTTCTCAATTAAGACAATAAAAGAACACCTGAGAGAAGTGGAAATCCACTTGTTTCAGGTGTTTTTATGTCTCAATTTTGACTAGTGCTATAAGAATGTATTTGATTATGATATAATGAAATAGATTTTCTTAAGGAGGCGAGTATGAAGAAGTTTAAAAGAATATTACCACTCGTTTTAGTAGCTTTAGGACTATTCTTCTTTGGACTTTATCACTATTTGAAAACATCTGTTGATCCTGGTTTGTTTGATAAGAATGATCAGTATATTAAGGTATATAACTACAAATCAGAGAAGATCGAGCCTAAAAAAGCAAAAGTAAAAGAAATTAATCTTGAATTTATATACGACGATAGGGCTGCTGTTCCTGATGGATTGACTTGGTCGGAAGATCTTCGGTCTGATATTGGTCCTTATGACGGTGGAGATGTCATTTTACATGCCCTGTTAGAAGATGGCTCAAAAATCAGAATCCCGCTACAAAAGGCATTTCATTTAGGTCCAACATTTAGTCGGGATTTGGAATACAATGATAAATTAGAGGAGAAAATGCTTCCTAGATTCCCGAAATTCAGTACAGAGTATAATCGAAATCTTTCCTTTGCTTATTTTAGTGGAATGATGTATGTAGGAGACACTCTCTATCAACTTCCTGAAACGGAAGCTGTTACGCGTTTTGATCTAAAGAATCCAAAAACTGGAAAGTTACAAACCTATTATGAATATGGGCATTTGCCAGAGAAAACAGATTCTCCTGTGTATTTAAAAACTAAAAAAGATGTGAGCCAAGCAGACATGCAATCTTTTTATGATGATTACCATAACAGTTGGAAGGGCTACTGGGATAGAGGAGTCGATCCTTTCCCTAAAGAGTTGACTAGCACCTACCCCTATCAGTTTCACTATTATAAATGGTTCTATTCAGATGCTCTATCGAATCTCCCTCTGAAAATAGATCTCACAGGTTCTGAATTTAAAACAACCGTCACTCGTACGCAGTTGATAAAGCCTGATCACAATGATCAGATGAAAGTGCGGACAGCCACAAAAACCTATACAGAGAAAAATAAAGAGGAATACGTACAAGAAGTCCTTGGTAAACTGTTGGAGTTCCACGAAATTAATGATCGAGCAAAAGATGAAGAGAAATATAAGTAAGAAACAAGAGCTTTCAATCTTGTTAGTAGAGTTCATATTTAGGAGGTGAGCATGAAGAAGTTGAAGATTAAGAAGAAATATATCCTTCTTGCTTTAGTAAGTTTGTTTATTGGCTACATTGGGCTTCGGTATTATATCAAGCCAGATTGGTTTGATTCAGAACATATTTATCATAAGGTTTACAATTTAAAAGTTAGTCAGAAAAAGGGCCTGAAAAAGACGATACAGGATATTAATATTGAGTTTGTTCATTTTGATGAGTCAAAACCTGTTGAGGGGCAATGGATAGAATCTACAAGAAGGGATTTAAAATCTGATGGGAATTATACCATTTTACATTTATCCTTCACTGATAAGACAAAATTAGATATCTTATTCGACCGTTATAATAGCGGTTCACTCTTTAAATCGGATAGCTTTAATTATGAACAGTTTAATAAATTATCACTTCGTTTTCCGGGGATTGGAAAAGGAGATGGTAGTGAGTTTAGAAACTATCTAATGATTTACCAAGGGGATACGATCTATCAAAAATCAGGGGATCAATATGTAGTTACGAGTTTTCAGTTAAAAAATCCGAAAACACAGAAACTTCAAACATATTATGAGTATGACGTTGCACCTGATTTTAATTTTTTTCAACAGACCTATTTTTTACAAGATAAGTCACATTCAGCAGAAGAACGTCAAAAATTTTTTGATGACTATCAACCTGATGGCAAAAGAAATTATTGGATACGAGATTCTGATAGAATAATTGGTGGTACAGATAGCCTATTCAATGATAGGTTAAATATTAAGCTTGAATGGTACCCCTATCAGTTATTTTATTCTGAACGGTTTGAAAATTTACCAATTCATCTAAGTACGACAGGTAATAATTTTAAAACGACGATAACAGAAACGTATGTGATGGATCAGCAAAATGATCAAAAAGGAATCAGAGTTCAGTCTAGATCAAAAACTTATACAAACGAAACGAAAGACCAATACGTGACTGAAATACTAAATAATAAGGAAAAAACCAACGCCAGATAGCTTTATGCTATCTGGTGTTAGTTTTTATGGATATATTTTCCTTATTGGATTTGTAACGGTATATAAATCAGATATAGATAAGTCTGAATAGGTATCATCAGCAGAAAAATATTCTCGATTAAGAGTGAAATTCGCTTTATTATCCTCTGTTTCATTTAACTTTGGTGTTTCTTTTACCATTGTTGGTAGTTCAGAAATAATAGTTTGGTATACTTTCTTAGGGTTATTTTTGAATTCCTTTTTTAATTGGCCTTCTCGTTCATCAATTTTTCTATTCAGTGCATCCATGTCTGGAGGAGACCACTTATAGTGAATCTCAAAGTTATAAGTATCATCATTTACTGAGGATAACTGAAACTGATAGGTATCATACCAGCCTTTTATAAAGGCATTCCAGTAGGCTTCGACGATCGCTTTTTTCTCTTTATCTGTTGGAATGTAATAAAGAGTTATGTTTTCCCAATTAGTGTCAAGATTTTGGAATAAGTCTTCTTTAATCTCTTTCTCCAGATTTTGTTTAAAAAATTCTTTAGCAGACTTTTCAATTTTAGTTAAGTTTGTCTTGTTAGATGGAGTTGTAAAATAGGTATATTCTTTGGGTCTCGAGTATATATCTAAGTGAACAAATTTATATTTAGTATTCGGTCTACCAGCAAACCAAAGGGTGTAACTGCCATCGTCTAGATCCTCAAAGTCCAAGATCTCTTGTTCTTGATTATTGTTATCTAAAATACTGATATCATATTTAGAGATTTCTTCAGTTCCAATAATTTTAAATTCTAAATAATACCTATTGTCTCCTTCCTCCAAGTTTTTTACTGGATGTACAGAGTCAAAATAACCATTTAATTTTACATTTAGAGCAATATTAGGATTACTTGGAATAACATCAATTTTTGGATCGGGTTTCGATTTGTCGTTTAAAGCTATAATTCCAAAGATAAATGTAAGTGCAACGAAAAACAGAATGAATTTAGGTTTCATATCGCCTCCTTACTTATCAAACTTCACTTCCTCAAGCAAGTACTCGATGAATTTTTCTCCCATTTTTGAGAGGGCTGTTTTTTCATGTTTGATGTAGACCAGCTCGATCGGGTCTTCGATATCAAGGGGAATGGAGACGATGTTATTTCCGTTGAGATTGCTGTTGAGAATTCCGGTCGCAATGGTGTAGCCATCCAGACCAATCAAGAGATTAAAGAGGGTCGCCCGGTCACTGACGACGATGGATTTCTTATGATGCTCTTGAGAGAGGATCTCTTCTGAGAAGTAGAAGGAGTTGTGGGTTCCTTGGTCATAGCTAAGGTATGGGAAATCTTCCAGATCTGACAAGTGGACGATCTCCTTCTTGGCAAGAGGATTGGTCTTGCTGACAAAGATATGAGGCTGGGCTGTAAAGAGGTGGGTAGCAACCAGGTGATTATCATCCAACATCTTAGAGAGGACATCTCGGTTGTAGCTATTCAAAAAGAGTACGCCAACCTCGCTTCGGAAATTCTTGACGTCATCAATGATCTCCCAAGTCCGCGTCTCCCGTAGGAAGAGCTCGTATTTTTCCATGTCGCTTTTCTTCAGTAGTGAAACGAAGGCCTCAACTACGAAGGCGTAGTGCTGTGAAGAGACGCTGAAAAGCTCACGAGAGCCCACGGGATTTTTATAGCGCTCGGACAAGAGGTCAATCTGCTCCACCACCTGGCGGGCATAAGAGAGGAACTCCATCCCATCGCGGGTCAAAGTGATCCCTTTAGGATTCCGGATAAAGATTTCAATCCCCATCTCATTTTCCAAGTCCTTAACGGCATTGGAAAGGCTAGGTTGCGTGATGAAGAGTTGTTTTGCGGCCTCATTCATAGAGCCGGTTTCGACGATTTTGATAATGTATTGTAATTGTTGTATTCTCATGCTTTTATTTTAACATAAAAAAGAGCGTTTTTCCCGTAAAATGTGGTCTTTCAAGGACTGTATCAGAGTATAATGCAGGCTGAGGGAGGTAATAGGAAGTAGGCTAGATCAAATATTTAAAAAATAGAAAATTGGGAGCAAAATCTCCATCTGGGGACTGATTTTGATGGAAAAATACAGTTTTGCCTTGATTAAGGGGTGAGCTGATTGATAGAATGGTAAAAAATTGATTGAGGAGATCTTATGAAAAAACTCGTTTCCTGGTATAAGAAAAAGGATAAGGAATTGGAAACCCATTACACAGCCGGTCTGATGCAGATCAATTTTGTGACCAATGCACTAATTCTATTAGCCTTTTACATTTATTTTGTTGTTAGTGAGTCGATCTATGCAATAAAGGATCCATTCATCCAATTTAGCGTTTGGGAGATCATTGCCTTCACGATGGAGATCTTTCCTTACGGTTTGACCATTGCCCTCTTTGTTCCCAATATTTTTGTCATCATTTATGGGATCGGTCGGTGGTCTAGCCTCCAGTTCAAAGAAGCAGAGGAAGAAGCTCTCGAAGATCCTGATTTGTTTGAAGATAGAGGGCCAAAGGAAGGAGAAGGGACAAGAGAAGTTGACGCATTCCTTATGAAAGAAAGGCAAGAATCACCTAGTCCTAAGCCTACCAAAAAGAAAAAGCAACAGCCTACAATTGTTCTTTGGTTTGGTCTCTTTGGTTGCTTTCTCGAAGCGATTTTCATTTACATCGTCAAGGATATGACCTTTTACGAATGGAATGAGCCCTTGATCAATTCTCAGAAACATGCCCTGATCTGGTCTGGCGCATATCCGACCTTCTTCACACTGGCAGCTCTTACTTTACTAGCCTTGATCATTTATTCCTACAGAGATGCGAATTCACTCTCGCCGTTAGCAAATATCTTCTGCATCAGTGGCATTCTAGGAGGAGTGGTTCTTCTCTTAGTTTTTGATAATCAACTGCAGGTAGCAAGTTTTCACACCTTTTTCTTACTGATCTATTCCATCCATCTCTTATGGGTTCGCATCAAGGAGTGGCAGGAAGATCGAACAGAGATGGCCTATGAGAATCGTCTACTTCAATGGCTCCATCAGCTCTTAAACAAGTCGCGCAACTGGCCATGGCTAGCAGTTCTTGTCGCTCTTCCGACCCTTGCTCTTGTTGTCCTTATTCTCATGCTCTTTGGGCAGCAACCGGATTCCATGATCAAGGCCTGGACCAATACTGCTGACTGGGCCTTCTCACAGAAGATCCCTCCTCAGAATCTCATCATTGATGAGCACTATCTCTGTACGGTTGCGGCTGGTGGTCATGAAAAAGTTGTCAAACCCCAGCGGATGGGCGTCCGCCACGGTCATCCAGTCGTCGTCAATCGCCAGCTCTGTATCGCCAATGCCTTTGAACAGGTGCTAGAAGAAAAGACGCCACGTTTCCATCGCTTTTTGCGTCGCAATTATGACCGCTATGGCTATCCCTTTGCCAAACATATCAAGAAAAAATGGGCTATGGACCTGATCTATTACCTAATGAAACCCTTGGAATGGCTCTTTTTACTGGTTCTTTATCTAGTCGACCGCAAACCTGAAAACCGAATCGCCATGCAATACATCAAACCGATCCCAGAAGATTTTGACCCCCGTAAAGTTTCCTAAGTTACTGATTTTACTTGACAAGCGAGAAGGAGCGCGATATAATGAGACAAATTTAACCTTTAAGAGGTCCAGAGAGGCCTGCAAGGAAAGACAGAATAAAGATCAGCGGACGGAGTCTAGCTGATCATTTGTAGGGCCTTGCTTTTGCGAGGTCTTTTTTGCTGAAAGAAAGAAGAGGAAATCAATGGTCAGTGACAGTTGTAAAAAACGCTTTGGCAAAATCATGATGGAGGAGATGGAGCTGGTCGCTCAAGAAGAGATCGCTCCCCGCATCTATTCTATGATCCTGAAGGGCGAAATGGTGGCGCAGATGCTGCCAGGACAATTCCTTCATATCCGCGTCCCTGATGGATCCAAGCTCCTTCGCCGTCCGATTTCAATTTCTGAGATTGATCCTGAGACACAGACGTGTCGCTTGATCTATCGCATCGAAGGTGGGGGGACAGCTATCTTTTCCCAATTGCCAATCGGTAGCAAACTCAGTGTCATGGGGCCTCAGGGAAATGGATTTGATCTCACCAATCTCGGCAAAGGTCAGAAAGCCTTGATCATCGGTGGCGGGATCGGTGTTCCTCCTTTGGTCCAAGTGGCCAAACAACTCCATGAGCAAGGGGTGGAAGTTGAAGTGGTTGTCGGCTTTGCGACCAAAGAAGCTGTCATTTTGGAAGAAGAGCTTTCTAAGGTTGCTCATGTCACTGTAACGACAGACGATGGGACTTATGGCACTAAGGGCTATGTCTCGACCATCGTTGATCAGATGGACCAGGAGTTTGACGCTATCTATTCTTGTGGAGCACCTGGCATGCTCAAATATGTCAATACCAAATTTCATGACCATCCCCGCGCCTACATTTCCATGGAATCCCGTATGGCTTGTGGGATGGGTGCTTGCTACGCCTGTGTGGTGCATTTAGAAAATGAAAGCCAAGCAGCCAATAAGCGCGTGTGTGAAGACGGACCGGTCTTTGAAACCGGTACGATTGTGATGTAGGAGGATCTTATGACAGCAAATCGACTAGCCGTATCCTTACCCGGTTTAGACTTGAAAAACCCGATTATTCCGGCATCTGGCTGTTTTGGCTTCGGTCAGGAATATGCTAAATACTATGACTTAGACCTGCTTGGATCCATCATGATCAAGGCGACGACTGCGGAAGCTCGTTTTGGAAATCCAACGCCACGTGTCGCCGAGACGCCTGCAGGCATGCTCAATGCCATTGGGCTTCAAAATCCAGGTGTAGATGTGGTCCTTGCAGAGAAACTCCCTTGGTTGGCCCAGCATTATCCAGATCTACCGATTATTGCCAATGTGGCTGGCTTCTCCAATGAAGAGTATGCAACGGTATCTAGGAAGATCTCGCAAGCACCAAATGTCAAGGCCATTGAGCTCAATATCTCTTGTCCCAACGTAGACCATGGGAACAACGGCCTCTTAATCGGGCAGGTTCCTGAGTTGGCCTATGCGGCTGTGAAAGCAGCGGTAGAAGTGTCCTCCGTCCCTGTCTATGTCAAGTTAACGCCTAGTGTGGCAGACATCACGCAGGTCGCAAAAGCAGCAGAGGATGCAGGGGCGACCGGCTTAACCATGATCAATACCTTGGTGGGCATGCGCTTTGACCTCAAGACTGGTAAGCCCATCATTGCTAATGGAACCGGAGGCATGTCGGGTCCAGCCGTTTTCCCAGTTGCATTAAAACTCATCCGTCAGGTTGCCCAATCCACTAAACTTCCGATTATCGGAATGGGAGGTGTGGATTCAGCAGAAGCAGCCATTGAAATGATGATTGCAGGGGCTTCTGCGATTGGAGTTGGAACCGCTAATTTCACTGATCCTTATGCTTGTCCAAGCATCATCGAAGATCTGCCACAGGTTATGGATCGCTATGGTATTGACACCCTTGAGAACTTCCGAAAACATGTACGGGAAAATCTACTGTAAATCCTTGACTTTTCCCAAATATCGTACTACAATAAATAAAAACCTTTAAAGTAGTCCAGAGAGGCTCCTAAGGTCTAGACGGTGAATCATGGTAGTTGTTCCTACCTAATTTTCGTGTAACCTTGCCTCGGGCAAGGTTTTTTTGTAGATAAAATGATCAATCAAAAAAGGAGTAATCCATGCGTGAAGAACGTCCTATTATCGCCCTTGACTTCCCAGCTTTCGAGGATGTCAAAAACTTTTTAGAGCATTTTCCAGAAGACGAAAAATTATTTGTAAAAATCGGAATGGAATTTTTCTATGCAGTTGGTCCTGAAATTGTACATTACCTCAAAGGGCTTGGACACAGTATTTTCCTTGATTTAAAATTACATGATATCCCAAATACAGTCAAATCAGCCATGTCCGTACTGGGTACTTTCGGAGTAGATATGGTGACGGTCCACGCAGCCGGTGGTGTAGAGATGATGCGCGAAGCCAAGGCAGCTCTTGGTGAAGGAGCTAAATTGGTAGCCGTAACCCAGTTGACTTCTACCAGTGAAGAAGACATGCGTGATTGCCAAAACATCCAAACAACGGTCCAAGAATCAGTAGTTAATTATGCCCGCAAAGCCCAAGAAGCAGGCTTGGATGGCGTTGTCTGTTCAGCCCATGAAGTAGCTTTGATCAAGGACGCCACTTCATCAGACTTTGTCTGTGTCACACCAGGGATTCGTCCTGCTGGAGCTGAAATCGGCGACCAAAAACGGGTCATGACCCCACAAGAGGCTCATAAAATTGGATCTGACTATATTGTCGTTGGACGCCCAATTATCCAAGCAGAAAACCCATGGGATGCTTACCATGAAATTAAGAGACAATGGAATAGTTAAGAACGTCTAAGAAGCTGTGCTTCAAGACGTTCTACGGGAAGCCCGATAGGGCCTTCCCTAAACTATTCACTAGATTATGAGAATAAAAAGTATCGTTTTATTCTCATAATCGTCGGAACACTAATTGCTACTAAAAGTGAAAATTTTGTAGCTCTACGGGAAGTCCTACTGGACCTTCCCTAACGCGTTCACTAACCTGTAAAGTTGTTGTTTAAATCAATGATTGATTTAATTCGTATATGATTAAAATCGTAAAAAGGAGTCGTCATGTCATTAGCTAAAGATATTGCTAGCCATCTTTTGAAAATCGAAGCGGTTTATTTGAAACCAGAAGAACCGTTCACTTGGGCATCTGGGATCAAGTCCCCAATTTATACCGATAACCGTGTAACCCTCGCTTATCCAGAAACTCGTACCTTGATCGAAAATGGATTTGTAGATAAAATCAAGGAAGCTTTCCCTGAAGTGGAAGTGATTGCAGGTACAGCAACTGCTGGGATTCCTCACGGAGCCATTATTGCGGACAAGATGAATTTGCCATTTGCCTACATTCGTAGCAAACCAAAAGACCACGGTGCTGGAAATCAAATTGAAGGCCGTGTACCACAAGGTCAAAAGATGGTCGTAGTGGAAGATTTGATTTCTACTGGTGGATCTGTCTTGGATGCTGTCGCAGCTGCCAAGCGTGAAGGGGCGGACGTTCTTGGTGTGGTTGCCATCTTCACCTACCAATTGGAGAAAGCCGATAAGAAATTTGCGGAAGCTGGCGTTCAACTTGAAACCTTGTCTAACTACACAGAATTGATTCATTTAGCAGAAGAACAAGGTTACATCACTTCTGAAGGTTTAGAGTTGTTACACCGTTTCAAGGAAAACCAAGAAACTTGGCAAGATAAATAATAGGACGGAAGCGTTTCTAACGCTTCTTTTTTATACTCTTTTCACTAGTTGGTGATTAACTTGAATCTCAAAGTAAAATCCGGTATGATAGTAGTAATTGTTTTTATGGATGAAGGAAAAACTATTTTTAAGGGAGAATAAGATGACAAAAGAACATTATTTGCAAATGAAGAAGGAATTTAAAATTAGATTTACAATTATTATCGTCCTAGGTATAATTGCTAGTGTATTTTATATTCAGATATTGCTTAGCCACTCTCGTGAAGTGCCCTTTTTTATAACCTGTCTTGGAACTCTCACCTTCATCAATCAGTCATTGATTGCACCTTTCTTTTATGAGAAAAAAGCAGCTGAGAAGGAACATCCAGAATGGAAGAATTTATCAACAAAAGGAGTAGAAATTCCTCAGGAAGAAATTCAAAAACGAAATGGGATATCGATCCTATCTTTCATCATTGTAATTGTTGGATTCTTCATGTTATACCGACCAGCTCCAAAAACGGATGTAGGAACTGAGGTAATAAAAACTAATAGCGAGATCCAGTCTGTGCCAGAAAGTTCGACAGAAAAAGAATCTAGCACAGTCTCTAATTTAACCCCGAAAGATGTTCAAACTTTACAAGAATTGAAAGAAGAGATTGAATCCAATGCTCCATCAGATTCAAATTCACTAGATATAAACAAAGCAAAAGATTTTGCAGAAAAAGCGCAGCAACAGAATTGGTTGAAAAGGGGAGAATAAAAATTTTTCAAGGGATTTGAAACCAACTAGTTTATGTGAAAGGGTAAAAAAATCAATGACAGTAACAATATTCTGGCTTAGCTTGGGCATTCTGAGCCTTGTTTTCTTGATCATGCTGCTCATCTTTTACACCTTGTATCGTCGTGAAATAAAAGTGAAAACAGAATCAACCGCAAAAGTTCTGGGAGAAGTAGTTGCTTTTGATTCCAAAAATCAACTGCTTATTTCCCTGCCTGTGGTGGAGTATCAAGTTGGGGGCGAAAGATACCAAAAGACCTTTACCTACGCTTATTTCAGAGAGACTTCTTCTAAGTCAAGACAAACCAATGTTTTCGATAGAACCTATGTTCTTGGAGCCGGCAAAAATCTGGATTTGCGGATGATATTCCCAATCGGGTCTCCTATGACAGTCTTTTATAATCCAGTCGACCCACAGATCGGTTTTGTCGAACGATATGCTGGCTTAGTCGGTTTCTATAAAATCGGAATGATTCTAACGGTTGGAATTTATCTTGTATTATTATGTATTTTAATTCTAGTATTTTAGGTCTGTTAGTTAAGGTTAAGAGTTAAAAATTGCTTCGATAAAATGAGTATGTTTATAAATTACATTTTAGAACAACTTTTCTTTTCACTTTACAGTTGATAGTCAGTCCAAAACAGCAGAAATGCTGTTTTTTTGATATAATGGAGCTATGTTATCGAAAAGTAAACGTATTCTATTTGGGATGCTTCATGTTGTCATGTTGCTAGTGATGGTCCACTGGTTCTTGATCAGTGTGACCTATCTGAGAGAGATTTCATGGCTAGCCATTTTAGGTGCTGGGTTGCTATTTCTGCTAGCCTGGCTGAAACGCGATGGGCTAAAGAGTGCCTTTGCTTGGTTGACTCGGCATAAAAAAGGCTTCTTGCTTGGAGCGGTTGTCTTTCAGTTGATCGTTATGGTCTGTGCGGAGCTCTTGATCCGTCGGGATGCTGCGGTTGTTTTCAAAGGGGCTTTTGATCTTCTTAAGCAATCCTCTATCACCAACTACCTCAGTCGCAATCCCAATAACATTCCGCTCTTTCTTTACGAGAAGTTTTTCTATGTCTTATTTGGCTCTAGCGGTCTGTGGGTCATGCAGGCTCTCAATATCCTCTATGTCAATCTGGGTGCAGTCCTCTTGTACAAGCTGTCCCAGAAGCACTTCAATCAAAAAACGGCTGATCTAGTCTATCTCTTCTATGTGAGCTTGATCTGTTACTCGCCGTATTTCTATTCTATGTACACGGACATTCCGCCTCTTCCATTGATTGCCCTTCAATTATGGTGGGCCTTGGATCTCTTAAAGGAAGATCAAGCAGTCTCCTGGAAGAAGATTGTTGGCTTGGGGATCTTATCTGGCGTATCCATGTTGATCCGTCCAACGACGATTATTGTCATGATTGCCTTTTGGGCTGTGCTCTTTTTCAGAGGAAATTGGAAGGCCTTTGGAAAGATTGCTACGGTGACAGTCATGACGACGGGCTTTGTCTTTGCAGGATTGAATACGGCGGTCAATCATCAAAGAGTTGTACCGATCTTGAAACAAGAAGGGTTGGCTAAAGGACCGCTCTTGTTTATCAATCTGGGCTTGACGGATATGGGGCACAACCAAGAAGATATGAAAGATGGCTTGTTAGCCTATATCGATGAGGATAAGCGCTCGGATTACAATAATGGCCTCTTTAAAAAAGAAAATGTGATCAAAGAAATCAAGCGCCGTCTCAAGGAGTACGGACCGTTCGGTTTGATCGGGCATATCTACTACAAGCAATCCTTGACGGTTGCAGAAGGGACCCTGGGCTGGCTCTACCGAGATGTAGAGTATGAGAAGACGCCTTTTATCAATCCTCTCTATGCACCCCTGACTAAAAATAATGGTCTGGCAAAATGGGTGCGGATCTATTTCCTTAGCATTGATCGCCCGCAGTACAAGTATTATGAATTTGTGAAGCAGGTGATCTGGATCGTCCTATCGGCTGGTTTGGTTGGAGCTTATCTCAAGCGTCGAGATACAGATGACTTTAACTTCCTTTCCTTAGCGGTCTTTGGTGGTTTGCTCTTCTTGACCATCTTTGAAGGTGGGAAGACCCGCTACCTCATCCAATTCTTACCGCAAATTTTACTAGTCGCTTCGATTGGTCTAGCAGGATTTACCAAGAAAGAAAATACCTAAAAGCTCTCGCTTGTTTGACAGGCAGAAACAGAGAGTGGGACAGAAATCGGTAATTCGTTAGAATTCGATTTCGTCGTCCCACCTCTGCACAGTTGAGTAGGGCTGTAAAAGCTGATGAAATCAGCGTAGTAGAGCCCACTCAACCACTGCGTCTTGCTCGACAACCTAAAAATAATTGAGAGGCTAGGACTTTTGTCCCAGTCTCTTTTTTATCCAGTGGATCTGCTTCAAATGTGGTATAATGGAAGGTAAGAATTTATTGGATAGCGGAGAGTTTCCATGCAGCATTCACCCTGGCATGAAGCCATCAAATCCCATCTTCCAGAAGGGTATTTTCACCAGATCAATGACTTTATGAATGAAGTCTATAGCAAAGGAGTGGTTTATCCACCGCGTGACAAGGTCTTTAAGGCCTTGCAGACGACAGAGATGGATCAGGTCAAGGTCTTGATCTTAGGTCAAGATCCCTACCATGGACCGGATCAGGCGCAGGGCTTAAGTTTTTCTGTTCCAGATCATGTACCAGCGCCACCTTCTTTGCAAAATATTCTTAAAGAATTGCGCTCAGATATCGGAGAGAAGCGTTCCCACGATCTGACCTCTTGGGCGGAGCAAGGGGTGCTCTTGCTCAATGCCTGTTTGACGGTTCCAGCTGGTCAGGCTAATGGTCATGCAGGACTAATTTGGGAGCCTTTCACAGATGCTGTGATCAAGGTGGTCAATGAGTTGGAGGAGCCTGTTGTCTTTATCCTCTGGGGATCTTATGCCCGTAAGAAAAAGCCGCTGATTACCCACGATCGACATTTGGTCCTTGAATCAGCTCACCCAAGTCCCTTATCGGCCTACCGAGGATTCTTTGGTTCCCAACCCTTTTCAAAAACCAATCAATTTTTGAAAGAGGCGGGACGCGAGCCGATTGATTGGTTAAGATAGGAGAAAGAAATGCCACAATTAGCAACGATTTGTTACATTGACAATGGGAAAGAATTTCTCATGCTGCATCGCAATAAAAAGCCCAATGATGTCCATGAAGGTAAATGGATCGGAGTTGGTGGAAAACTAGAACGCGGAGAAACTCCACAGGAGTGTGCTGCGCGTGAGATTTTTGAGGAGACGGGCCTTAGAGCCAAGCCAGTCTTAAAAGGGATCATTACCTTTCCGGAGTTCACTCCAGATTTAGACTGGTACACCTATGTCTTCAAGGTAACAGATTTTGAAGGAGAACTAATCGAGTGTAACGAAGGGACCTTGGAGTGGGTGCCTTATGATCAAGTCCTCTCAAAACCAACCTGGGAAGGGGACCACACCTTTGTCGAGTGGTTGTTGGAGGATAAACCCTTCTTTTCAGCAATGTTTCGCTATGACGGCGACCGCTTGTTAGAGTCGCATGTTGATTTTTATGAATAAAGGAGAATGCAATGGTTGTCATTAAAAATGGTCGCGTAATGGATCCCAAAACTGGCTTGGATCAAGTCTGTGATCTTCGCATTGAAGGAAAGAAAATTGTAGAGATCGCTGAAAACCTCCCAACAGATGGACAAGAAGTCCTTGATGCTACTGGTCTGGTGGTAGCTCCTGGTTTGATCGATGTACACGTGCATTTCCGTGAACCCGGTCAAACTCATAAAGAAGACATCCATACGGGTGCCTTAGCCGCAGCTGCTGGTGGTTTTACCCGAGTGGTCATGATGGCCAATACCAATCCGACCATTTCAGATATTGCTACCTTAGAAGAAGTCTTAGCTTCTGCAGCCAAGGAAAATCTTCACATTCATACGGTTGCGACGGTGACTAAGAACTTTGATGGTCAACAGCTGACAGATTTTGAAGGCTTGCTTAAGGCTGGTGCGGTAGGATTTTCAGATGATGGAATTCCGCTTCAAAGCACTAAGGTTGTCCGCCAAGCTTTGGAAGAAGCTAAGCGTCTAGGTACTTTTATTAGTCTGCATGAAGAAGACCCTGAGTTGAATGGCATTCTTGGTTTGAATGAAAATATTGCCAAGGAACACTTTCATGTCTGTGGGGCGACGGGTGTAGCCGAATATTCAATGGCTGCGCGTGATGCCATGATTGCCCATGCGACAGGTGCTCACCTCCATATCCAACACCTCTCCAAGGAAGAAAGTGTCAAGGTGGTGGAATTTGCCCAAGGATTAGGAGCTCATGTGACGGCAGAAGTGGCACCCCAACACTTTTCGAAAACAGAAAGTCTGCTCTTGACTAAAGGAAGCAATGCTAAGATGAATCCACCTCTTCGCTTGGAATCAGACCGTCTAGCAGTGATTGAAGGATTGAAGTCAGGCGTCATCTCTGTGATTGCGACGGACCACGCGCCTCACCATGCGGATGAGAAGAATGTCCCTGATATTACCAAAGCACCATCTGGCATGACTGGGCTTGAAACTTCGCTTTCTCTTGGTTTGACCTACTTGGTGCATGCTGGCCATTTAAGCCTGATGCAATTGCTTGAAAAGATGTCCTATAATCCAGCACGTCTCTATGATTTTGATGCCGGATATATTGCAGTGGATGGACCGGCTGATTTAACCATCTTTGATCCAGAAGCAGATCGTCTGGTATCGGATCATTTCGCTTCAAAAGCTGGCAATTCACCATTTGTGGGTGAAACATTAAAAGGGAAAGTTGCTTATACAATCTGTGATGGACAAGTGATTTTTCAAGGATAAGCGATCGTATTCATATGAATCTCAAAAAAATGATGCAAGGCTTGGTATTCTTTTTAACCAGCCTTCTTGTCTTTGTCTTTCTATTTCGTGCTCTGCTACCAACTGCATCTCCTCGCATGACCAAGCCCAAAACGGTTGCGAAAGAAATCACCTATACTTATGTAGCTCTAGGGGATTCACTGACCGAAGGAGTAGGGGATGGCACCAAGCAAGGGGGCTTCGTGCCCATCCTTGCCCAAAGTCTGTCCAATGAAAATGACGGCCAGTATCAGCCTGTCAACTATGGAGTAGCTGGGAATACAAGTGCTCAGATCTTAGATCGACTCAAGAAGCAAACAGATCTTCAGAAGGATCTCAAAAAGGCGCGTGTCATGACCTTAACGGTTGGGGGAAATGACCTGCGCAAAGTCGTTGTCGATCATCTGAGTGACTTTTCCCTATCGGATATCCAAAAGCCGCTCAAGAATTATACAGCGAACCTCAAAGAAATTATTACAAAGGCCAGAAAGGACAATCCCCATCTTCCTATTTATGTAGTGGGGATCTACAATCCTCTTTACCTGAATTTTCCTGAATTAACTAGTATCCAGACGGCTGTAGATCGTTGGAATGAGACGACAGAAGAAACCATCGCGCAATTTGATCAGGTCTATTTCGTTCCGATCAATGATCTACTCTATAAAGGAATTGATGGAAAAATGGGCGTATCAGAAATCAGTGACGGGAAGACAACCGTTATCAATGATGCCCTGTATGAAGAGGATAGTTTTCACCCCAACAATACGGGCTATGAAAAGATGAAACAAGCAATATTGGAGAAAATCAATGCCACGAAGAAAACTTGGAGTCAAAAATAATCCCAACAAAGAGAAGGTCCCCTTCCTTCAAAAAATCAATATTTGGAAATGGTTGTTTTTAGGCTTGGTCAGCCTTCTCTTAGCCTTCGCTATAGTTGTGCAAGGACGCTTAGCGACGCCAAGAGAAGATGTTAGTCAGCTTCATCAAGCAGTTGGAACCAAAGATGTCAAAGTTGGAACCATGACAACGACTCGAGATCAACTCAATGATACCATCAAATCGCTTCTGAAAAAATATAAGCTGTCCGACTACAAGGTCTATGCGGACAATCAGCAAATCCTATTAGAAGGGCAGTTGAGTCTCTTAGGAAAGGAGTATCCCTTATATATTTACTTTCAACCATCCAAATTGGAAAACGGGAATATTCTCTTGACGGTGAAGGATTTTTCAGTCGGAACCTTTCAAATTCCACAAAAAATGGTTTTGCGACTTTTAAGCAAAAATAAAAATATCCCAGATTTTATCCAGATTTCTCCAAAGGAGTCTACCATTACCATTGTACTACCAAAAATTGACAATGATTTTGGAATTTACGTCAAGGCCAATACCATTGATCTCTATAATGACAAGATCGTTTTTGATTTGTATCAGAAGAAGTAGGGCGAAAGAGGCTATTCAAATTGAATTCACAATCATCTTAAAAAATTTCCTTAGGTTCAATAATTCCGAGTGCTAGAAACAATAGTGTTTCTAGCACTATTCTCATGACGGAAAGTTTCTAAGATGACTTTATCCTCAATCTAACTAGAACTGAAAGCTTTATTTTGTTTCTATTCAAAAAATTCAGAATATTACAGAAAATTCTTGACATTGCTTTTTCCCTATGCTAAAATACTAAACAAGACATTGAACAAAGGAGAAAGTCAAACATGAAAACAGCTAAGTTTATTCAATTTACTTTGTTGTTGAGGTACAAGGGCTAGTGCAGAAGCATTAGTCCTGTTTGGCTTACCAAGCGGGCAAAAACATCTCGCTTGGTTAACCGAGTGAGATGTTTTTCTTTATATCCACTACATAGAAATGAGGAGACCCTATGCGTAAAGTTGAATTTTTAGATACCAGCCTTCGGGACGGTGAACAGACTCCAGGAGTTAATTTCTCTATCAAAGAAAAAATTGCCATTGCTAAACAATTGGAAAAATGGGGTATTTCTGCTATTGAAGCAGGTTTTCCTGCAGCTAGTCCGGATTCCTTCACTGCTGTTCAAGAGATTGCCAAGGTCTTGACCAAGACAGCCGTGACAGGTTTGGCCCGTTCTGTCAAATCAGATATTGACGCTTGTTATGAAGCCTTGAAGGATGCTAAGTATCCGCAAATTCACGTCTTTATCGCAACCAGTCCGATTCACCGGGAGTTTAAACTCAACAAGACAAAGGAAGAAATTCTTGAAGCCATCAAAGAGCACGTTTCTTACGCTCGCTCAAAATTTGAGATTGTTGAATTCTCTCCCGAAGATGCGACCCGGACGGAATTGGATTTCCTCTTGCAAGTCGTACAGACTGCAGTCGATGCTGGTGCCAGCTATATCAACATTCCTGATACAGTCGGTTTTACGACACCAGCAGAGTACGGTGCCATTTTCAAATACTTGATTGACCATGTCAAGACAGACCGCGAGATTATCTATTCCCCTCATTGCCATGATGACCTAGGTATGGCCGTGGCGAATAGCCTCGCTGCTGTTAAAAATGGTGCCCGTCGTGTCGAAGGAACCATTAATGGAATCGGGGAGCGGGCCGGCAATGCGGCGCTTGAAGAAGTAGCAGTTGCTCTCAATATTCGCGAAGACTATTTTCAAGTGGAGAGTCCGATTGTCCTTAATGAAACCATCAACACTTCTGAGTTGGTCTCTCGTTACTCTGGTATTCCAATTCCTAAAAACAAGGCAGTTGTTGGTGGCAATGCCTTCTCACACGAGTCTGGAATCCACCAAGATGGGGTCCTTAAAAATCCTCTTACTTATGAAATCATCACCCCTGAGTTGGTGGGTGTTAAGAGCAACAGCCTTCCGCTTGGAAAATTGTCTGGTCGCCATGCCTTTGTCGAAAAACTGCATGAGTTGGGACTGGAATTTACAGAGGAAGACATCAAGCCATTGTTTGCTAAGTTCAAATCTCTGGCAGACAAGAAACACGAGATCACAGATGCCGATATCCGCGCCCTTGTTGCCGGTACAGCAGTGGAAAATCCAGAAGGATTCCAATTTAACGATCTCCGCTTAACCACCAATGCAGACGAAACGATTACAGCAGCAGTTAGCCTCAGCAATGAAGAAGGGGAAGTGCTTGAGTTCCTTGCCAATGGTCAAGGGTCGGTTGAAGCCATCTTTAATGCGATTGATAAATTCTTCAACCAAACCGTTCGCTTGACCTCTTACAATATCGATGCAGTGACAGATGGGATCGACGCTCAAGCCCGTGTCTTGGTATCGGTGGAAAATGTCGATACAGATACGATCTTCAATGCCTCTGGTTTGGACTTTGACGTATTAAAAGCCTCTGCCATTGCTTATATCAATGCCAATACGCTGGTTCAAAAAGAGAATGCGGGTGAAATGGGACGAACTGTCTCTTACCGGGATCTTCCACAAGCCTAAGAGGAAATGAACATGACAAAGAAAATTGTAACACTTGCAGGAGATGGGATTGGCCCTGAGATCATGGCAGCTGGACTAGAGGTTCTCGCAGCCGTTGCTCCCAAAATTGGCTTTGATTATAGTCTAGAAGACAAACCTTTTGGGGGTGCTGGGATTGATGCCGCTGGCCACCCACTTCCCCAAGATACTCTCGAAGCAGCTAAAGGAGCGGATGCTATTCTTCTCGCAGCCATCGGGAGTCCTGAGTATGACCATGCTCCTGTTCGTCCAGAACAAGGCCTGCTCGCTATTCGCAAGGAATTAAATCTCTTTGCCAATATTCGTCCTGTACGGATTTTTGACGCCTTAAAACATCTGTCTCCTTTGAAACCAGAGCGTATCGAGGGTGTCGACTTTGTAGTCGTGCGTGAATTGACAGGTGGGATTTACTTTGGAGAGCATATCTTGAAAGAAGACACAGCGCGCGATATCAATGATTACAGCGCAGAAGAAATCCGTCGGATTATGCACCAAGCCTTCAAGATTGCGCAAGGACGTGGCAAGAAAGTGACCAGTATCGATAAGCAAAATGTCCTTGCAACGTCTAAATTGTGGCGCCAAGTAGCAGAAGAAGTTGCCAAAGAATTTCCAGATGTGACCTTAGAGCACCAACTTGTAGACAGTGCAGCCATGATCATGATTACCAATCCAGCTCGCTTTGATGTCGTCGTAACAGAGAATTTATTTGGAGATATCTTATCGGACGAATCGAGCGTCCTTCCTGGAACACTTGGCGTGATGCCATCTGCTAGTCATTCTGACCAAGGGCCAAGTATGTACGAGCCAATTCATGGTTCAGCACCTGATATTGCTGGTCAGGGCATTGCCAATCCGATTTCCATGATCCTCTCTGTTTCCATGATGCTCCGAGACAGTTTTGGAGAAACAGCAGGTGCAGAAATGATCGAGGAAGCCGTCAATCAAACCTTGAATCAAGGAATCTTGACGCGAGATCTAGGTGGTCAGGCTTCTACTGCTGAGATGACTGCAGCCATTATTGGGAATCTCTAAGATGACTTGGAGAGATCGCTGTTTAGTTGTTATTGCTATTTGGAATAGTATCGTATTTCTGACCTATGGTTTAGATAAACGAAAAGCTATCCAAAACAGGTGGCGGATTCCTGAAAAGGTCCTGTTACTCGAGAGCTGGGTGCTTGGTGGATTCGGAGCTCTACTAAGTGGATATCTCTTTCACCACAAGGTGCGGAAATGGTATTTTCAAGCCACCTGGTGGGGCAGTAGCCTTCTTTTAGCAGGTGCCCTCTTTCTAATCCTTCAATGGATTTCTTAACAACAAGATAAATGGAGAAAGATGATGAGTGGAAAATCTATCTTTGATAAACTTTGGGACCGCCACGTGATTACAGGAGTGGAAGGGCAACCCCAACTCATGTATGTGGACCAACACTACATCCACGAAGTGACGAGTCCGCAAGCCTTTCAAGGATTACGGGACGCAGGACGCAAGGTCCGACGACCTGATTTAACCTTTGGAACCTTTGATCACAATGTTCCAACGGTCAATATTTTTGATATTAGAGATGTGATTTCAAAAGCCCAGATTGATAAATTAGCTGAGAATGTGGTGGACTTTGGGATTGATCATGCTGCCCATGGTTCTGCTAAGCAAGGAATCGTTCATATGGTGGGCCCTGAAACCGGTCGGACCCAGCCTGGAAAATTTATTGTCTGTGGAGACAGCCATACCGCAACCCACGGAGCCTTTGGTGCCATTGCCTTTGGGATTGGAACCAGTGAAGTGGAGCATGTCTTTGCTACCCAAACCATCTGGCAAGTCAAACCAAAGAAAATGTTGGTTGAATTTACCGGAACCCCACAAAAAGGGATCTATTCAAAGGATTACATCCTAGCTTTGATAGCGCGCTACGGTGTTGCATGTGGAGTTGGCTATGTCGTAGAGTATCGGGGAGAAGCAATTGATCGCTTGACCATGGAAGAACGCATGACCATCTGTAACATGTCGATCGAGTTCGGGTCCAAAATGGGGATCATGAATCCAGATGAGACGACCTTTGACTACCTCCGGGGACGCGAATGTGTGCCAGATGATTTTGAGGCCGCAGTAGCTGATTGGAAGACTATAGTCAGTGATGACGATGCCGTTTATGATAAGGTCATCCGTATGGATGTATCTGATCTTGCTCCGATGGTGACTTGGGGGACCAATCCTTCTATGGGAGTGGACTTCGAGACTCCTTTTCCAGAGATTCGCGACATGAATGATGAACGGGCTTATCATTATATGGATCTCGAACCTGGCCAAAAACCATCAGACATTGAATTAGGCTATATCTTTATCGGTTCTTGTACCAATGCGCGTCTCAGCGATTTGGAGTTGGCAGCCAAGTTTGTGAAAGGCAAAAAAATTGCGCCAAACTTAACTGCTATTGTGGTACCTGGCTCTCGTCCGGTTAAGCAAGCCGCTGAAAAATTAGGCTTAGACAAGATCTTCATGGATGCGGGCTTTGAATGGCGTGATCCAGGATGTTCCATGTGTCTAGGAATGAACCCAGACAAGGTTCCAGATGGGGTCCACTGTGCCTCTACTAGCAACCGGAACTTTGAAGACCGCCAAGGATTTGGGGCTAAAACCCATCTCTGTAACCCAGCAATGGCCGCTGCAGCAGCAATCGCCGGCCGCTTTGTCGATGTGCGCCAAATGCCAGAAGTCGAGTAAAAGGAGGAAGCATGGAGAAATTTACCATTTATACAGGAACTACGGTTCCTTTGATGAACGATAATATTGATACCGACCAAATCCTCCCCAAGCAATTCTTAAAGTTGATTGATAAAAAAGGCTTTGGGAAATACCTCATGTATGCTTGGCGCTATTTGGATGACCAGTATACTGAGGATCCAGATTTTATCTTTAACAAGCCAGAATATCGCAAGGCGACCATTTTGATCACTGGTGACAATTTTGGGGCTGGTTCCTCTCGGGAGCACGCAGCCTGGGCTTTAGCCGATTATGGCTTTAAAGTCGTTATCGCCGGATCCTTCGGAGATATCCATTACAATAATGAGCTCAATAATGGCATGCTACCGATTGTCCAACCGCTAGAGGTTCGTCAAAAATTGGCAAGTTTGAAGCCGACAGATCCAGTGACGGTAGATTTGGAAGAGCAGAAGATCATCTCGCCTGTTGGAGAGTTTCGCTTTGAGATCGATCAAGATTGGAAGCACAAATTGCTCAATGGTTTGGATGATATCGGGATTACGCTTCAGTATGAAGACTTGATCGCAGTTTATGAGAAGAACCGGCCAGCTTACTGGCAATGATAAAATTGTATACCGAATTGCGAATTTTCTGAAAATATATTGAATTTGAGACTATTTTTTGATACAATACTAAAAAGAATAGAAAAGGAAAGAGACTTATGACAAAACACATTCAATGGGACGGACAACTTTCACAAGAAGGATTTGATATTCTTAAAGGAGAGGGTGGCTGTATCGTCTGCCCTACCAAAGTTGGCTACATCATCATGACCAGTGACAAGGCTGGCTTGGAACGTAAATTCGAAGCCAAAGAACGCAACCGCAACAAACCAGGTGTGGTTCTCTGCGGAAGCATGGATGAACTTCGTGCCCTTGCGCAATTGAATCCTGAAATCGAAGCCTTCTACCAAAAACATTGGGATGAAGATATCTTGCTTGGTTGTATCCTTCCGTGGCGTGAAGATGCCTATGCAAAATTGCAAGCTTTTGGAGATGGACGTGAAGAACTCATGACAGACGTTCGTGGAACTTCATGCTTTGTCATCAAATTTGGTAAAGCTGGTGAGCAAATCGCCAAAGAAATGTGGGAAAAAGAAGGCAAAATGGTTTACGCTTCTTCAGCCAACCCTTCCGGTAAAGGAAACCGCGGGAAGGTCGAAGGAATCGGTGAGCGCATCGAAGGTGCCGTGGACTTGGTCATCGAAGCCGATGATTATGTAGCTTCTATCCAACCAGACAAGACCATTGAAACTCGCTATGAACAAGGTGTGATGGTCTCTATGGTTGATGCGGAAGGAAAACTCATCCCAGAACAAGGAGCAGGTAGCCGTTCTGTCAATACTTGTCCAGTCGTCATCCGTAAAGGATTGGATATCGATAAGATTATGATGCACTTATCTGATCATTTCAACTCTTGGAACTACCGCCAAGGGGAATACTATTAAGAAACAGAAAACAGCATTCCATTTGGGATGCTTTTTTTGTGAAAGGATAAAAGGTGGTATAATAGAGTCAAACGATGATCCAATAGAAGGGGAAGTGGTATGGTCTCCAGAAAAGCATTTATCGATAAAGCCAATCAGGAAGGTTTTTCCTTCAACATCCAAATCCCATGGTGGCGGTACAATAACTTCAAGTCATTGGTCTGGAGAAAAAGGCTCTCTGAGGAGCAACTCTATCAGATCTTTCTTTTACTTTGTAGAGAGGTAGAAGACCGGCAAATGCAGGCAGTAGCCGATAAGAGAAAGTATCAGACCGGATTTTATATAGTCGCATGCAATGGTCGCGAATTTCGCTTTGAGTTTGCTTTTAAAAAGAACCAAGAACTAAGAGTTTATAATCTCTTTGAGACCGTCAATGGTCGCAAGAAACTCACCCTGATGGACCTGCTTGATTACATAATGGATTGACGATGTATAGAAACAATAAGGGTTCGCTAAAGATTGATAAAAGAAAGAGTAGTTCTATGATTTCAAGAGATGCATTTTTAGAAAGAATCAATCAGGAGGGATTTTCATTTAGTATTGACATCCCGCGCAGAAGTTTTTCGGATTTTACATCATTAGTTCGGAGAAGAAGAATTTCAGAAGAAGACCTCTATCAGCTGTTTTATAACTATTGTCAAGAACTAGAAAATTGTTTGAAAGAAGCAGGGGAGAAACGACGCTTGCTCTTCAATAAATTTCCAGTTAGCCCCGTTCATGATAAATATAAAACGAAATTTGATACAGTGGCACCCAACGGACGCGAATTCCGCTTTGAGTTTGTCTTTAGCAATGACAATCGTTTAAAAGTTTATCATCTTATCGAAACGGTTAATGGTCGTAGGAAAAAAACACCTATGGAAATACTGATGGACTTAGTCGATGCTTTATAATGAGGATCTGTTCAAAAGTATAAGGGGGATCCAATCAAAAAAACTAGAGGATGTGCTCTAGTTTTTTGGTTGTTGATGGGTGATATTCTTTCCCCAAGGGATGAGATTTTCTTTTTTCTCTTTGATCCGTTGGATATTGTCCTTGTGACGAAGAATGATCAAGGTCGCTAGTGCCAAGACAATGATTGTAAAAAGTGGATCATAGCTGTGCAAGATCCATCCAGTCAAAGGAAGAAGGAGGACCGAAAGAATGGCGAGTAGCGCAACGGTAACACTCGAAAACGAAATCATACTGGTTAAATACAGGCTGGCTACAAAATAAACTGCTAAAATGAGTAGCAGGATAGGCGAGAAACCAAGTAAGACACCAGCACTCGTCGCCACTGCCTTTCCACCCTTAAATCCAGCAAAAATTGGGAAAGTGTGCCCCAAAACGGCTAAGAGACCAAAGACCATCGGCGAGATCCCCTGAATTCCAAAGAAAGTCGGAAGGAGAACGGCCAAAGTTCCTTTCAAGAAATCAATCGTAAAGACAATGACCCCAGCTTTCTTCCCTAAAATCCGAAAGGTATTGGTCGTTCCTGTATTGCCCGAGCCATGTTCCCGTAAATTTATATGGAAAAAGATTTTCCCAATCCATAATCCCGAAGGAATGGAGCCTAACAGATAGGCTAAAATTAAAACACTTATTTCTTTTATCATACTCTCATTATATCAAAAAGCCAACGATAGAAAAAGCAATTTCTGGAGTTCAAGTGTGACATCTGAAGAAAGTGTCCAGCCAGCTTTTTTTACTGAGATATAGAAATCTCCATATAAAGAGAAAAAATTTTGCAAAATTTCCTAAAAAACTGTAATATAGAAAAGATGAACAAACAGGAGGTTCCTTGTGGCAAAAAAGGAAATCAATATTAATAATTATAATGACGATGCCATTCAGGTACTAGAAGGGTTGGATGCAGTCCGTAAACGTCCAGGGATGTATATCGGATCGACCGACGGAAATGGCTTGCATCACATGGTCTGGGAGATCGTGGATAATGCGGTCGATGAAGCCTTGTCTGGCTTTGGCTCACAAATCGATGTAACGATTAATAAAGATGGTTCGCTATCGGTAGAAGACCAGGGACGTGGAATGCCGACCGGGATGCATGCTATGGGTAAACCAACCGTTGAGGTCATCTTTACGGTCCTCCACGCCGGAGGGAAGTTTGGTCAAGGAGGCTATAAGACATCTGGAGGTCTTCACGGAGTGGGATCTTCTGTCGTCAATGCCCTTTCTAGCTGGTTAGAGGTAGAAATTACTCGTGATGGAGCTGTCTACAAGCAACGTTTTGAAGATGGGGGAAAACCAGTTACGACCCTTGAAAAGATTGGCTCTGCTCCCAAGTCTAAGACAGGGACCAAGGTCACCTTCATGCCAGATCCAACCATCTTTTCAACGACGGATTTCAAATTCAATACCATTGCTGAGCGAATCAAAGAATCAGCCTTCTTGCTGAAGGACGTGACGCTGACGCTGACCGATCTCCGTAAGGAAGAAGACAACCATGTGGCCTTTCATTATGAAAATGGTGTCCAAGATTTCGTAGAGTACTTGAACGAAGACAAGGAAACTTTGACACCTGTTCTCTACTTTAGTGGCGAATCAGATGGTTTTCAGGTAGAAGTGGCCATGCAATACAATGATGGCTACTCAGATAATATCTTGTCCTTCGTTAATAATGTTCGCACTAAAGATGGGGGAACCCATGAGACGGGTCTGAAGACAGCCATTACCAAGGCTATGAACGACTATGCAAGAAAGACAGGGCTCCTCAAAGAAAAAGACAAGAATCTGGAAGGATCAGATTACCGTGAAGGTTTGTCTGCGGTTCTTTCAATCTTGGTTCCAGAAGCTCATTTGCAGTTTGAAGGACAAACCAAAGACAAATTAGGAAGTCCCTTGGCTCGTCCAGTAGTCGATAGCATTGTTTCTGATAAATTGACCTTCTTCCTGATGGAAAATGGAGAATTGGCTTCTAATCTCATTCGTAAGGCTATTAAAGCACGGGATGCGCGTGAGGCCGCTCGAAAAGCGCGGGATGAAAGCCGAAATGGCAAGAAGAGCAAAAAAGACAAAGGACTTTTATCTGGTAAATTGACACCAGCCCAGTCTAAAAATCCTAAGAAAAACGAACTCTATCTGGTCGAAGGAGACTCAGCCGGCGGTTCTGCCAAACAAGGACGGGATCGGAAGTTCCAAGCGATTCTTCCACTTCGTGGGAAGGTTCTTAATACTGAGAAGGCCAATATGAGTGATATCCTCAAAAACGAGGAAATCAACACCATGATCTACACCATTGGTGCTGGAGTTGGGGCAGATTTCTCAGTGGAAGATGCTAACTACGATAAGATCATTATCATGACCGATGCGGATACGGATGGAGCCCACATTCAAACCTTGCTCCTAACTTTCTTCTATCGCTATATGCGCCCTTTGGTAGAAGCAGGGCATGTCTACATTGCACTTCCTCCTCTTTATAAGATGTCGAAAGGCAAAGGCAAGAAAGAAGAAGTAGCCTATGCTTGGACAGATAGCGAATTAGAAGAGTTACGTCGGACCTTTGGCCGTGGAGCAACCCTTCAACGTTACAAAGGGTTGGGGGAAATGAATGCGGATCAGCTTTGGGAAACCACCATGAATCCAGAAACTCGTACCTTGATCCGTGTCACCATTGATGATTTAGCGCGTGCAGAACGCCGTGTTTCCGTCCTTATGGGCGATAAGGCTGCACCACGTCGCCAATGGATTGAAGATAACGTTAAGTTTACCTTAGAAGAAAATACGGTATTTTAATTACTTTCTACTATAAATTAAATAAGCTGGGATGTAGAAATGGTAAGGAATCGACATGAGAAATGATACAGAAATGATGAATCTGATTTTGCAAATAGCTGATACTATAGAAGTAGAAGCAATTGCTTTATCCGGATCACGAACGAATCCTCAGGCACCCAAAGACGAGTTCCAAGATTATGATGTGGTCTATATCGTTGATGATCTAGAAGACCTGATTTCAGATTTATCCTGGTTGGATCAGTACGGAAATCGACTCATCGAACAGCACAATGTCCTTGGACACCGTCGTCTGTATCTCATGCTCTTTGAAGATGGAAATCGCATTGATTTGACCCTCTGCCCCAAGGAGTATATCCAAGAGTGGGTGGATAGCGAAGCAAATTTTGAAGTTATAAAAGACGACAAAGGCTTGTTTGAAGCCTATCAGCCTAATTCCAAGCCCTATTGGACCGCTCCGCCTACCGAAGAAGATTTTGCAGCCTCCTGCAATGAATTTTGGTGGGTATCGGCTTATGTCGTCAAGGCCATTCGAAGAAATCAACTCATCTATGCGACCGATCACCTCTATGGCATTTGCCAGCAAGAACTGCTCAAGGTCTTAGCTTTGCAGGTGACAAGCGATAGGGGAGTAGTTGATATCGGAAAGAACTACAAGTACCTCTTCCAGTATCTACCAGCTGAGCAAGAGAAGGAGTTCTCAGCTTTGCTTGATTTATCCAGTTTCGATAAAATCATTCAGTCTTTATTTGCTACCATGGGGCTATTCGATCGAGAAGCTCAAATTCTGGCCCAAAAGATGGGATTTACTTACGATAAGGAAGTGGCTGAGAAGATGATAGCTTATGCTAAAGAGAAACTTTCAAATCATTAATGAATCTATTTTAAACTAAAAAAAGGATCCTTTGGTTACTTGGTGTAACCGAATTCCTTTTTCCTAAAAGACTACTCAACATTCTTTGAAAGGAGTTGAACACGCCCTAAGTGCTGTGTGAAAAAGATAAATTTTCTATTTTCCTTTGCATTTTACGGGCGTTGTACCCTATATGAGTAATATTCAAAATATGTCCCTAGAGGACATCATGGGGGAGCGCTTTGGTCGCTACTCCAAATACATTATTCAAGAACGGGCTCTTCCTGATATTCGGGATGGCTTGAAACCTGTTCAACGGCGGATTCTTTATTCTATGAATAAGGACGGCAATACCCATGACAAGGGCTACCGCAAGTCTGCCAAGTCTGTCGGAAATATCATGGGGAATTTCCACCCTCACGGGGATTATTCTATCTATGATGCCATGGTCCGCATGTCTCAAGACTGGAAGAACCGCGAGATCCTAGTCGAAATGCACGGAAACAATGGTTCCATGGACGGGGATCCGCCAGCGGCCATGCGTTATACCGAGGCGCGTTTGTCAGAAATCGCTGGTTATCTTTTGCAAGATATCGAAAAGAACACAGTGCCATTTGCCTGGAACTTTGACGATACAGAAAAAGAGCCAACTGTTTTGCCGGCAGCTTTTCCAAACCTCTTGGTCAATGGAGCTACAGGGATTTCAGCTGGTTACGCGACAGATATTCCGCCACACAATCTTGCTGAAGTCATCGATGCTGTGGTCTACATGATCGACCATCCATCTGCCAAAGTAGACAAACTCATGGAGTTTTTACCTGGACCTGATTTCCCAACGGGTGCCATTATCCAGGGACGGGATGAAATCAAGAAAGCCTATGAAACAGGTAAGGGACGGGTGGTTGTCCGCTCTAAGACAGAAATCGAGCAACTCAAAGGCGGCAAGCAGCAAATCGTGGTTACCGAAATTCCTTATGAAATCAACAAGGCTGTTTTGGTCAAGAAGATTGACGATGTTCGTGTTAACAACAAGGTTGCCGGTATCGCTGAGGTTCGAGATGAGTCTGACCGAGATGGGCTTCGCATTGCCATTGAGCTCAAAAAAGATGCCAATGCAGACTTGATCTTGAACTACTTGTTCAAGTATACAGACTTGCAGGTCAACTACAACTTCAATATGGTGGCGATTGACAATTATACCCCTCGTCAAGTGGGGATCGTACCGATTCTCTCTAGCTACATTGCTCACCGTCGGGATATCATTGTCGCTCGTTCGCGCTTTGACAAGGAAAAAGCCGAACGACGTCTCCACATCGTAGAGGGCTTGATCCGCGTCATTTCCATCCTCGATGAAGTGATTGCCTTGATCCGTGCTTCTGATAATAAGGCAGATGCTAAAGAAAACCTCAAGGTCAGCTACGATTTCACAGAAGAACAAGCAGAAGCTATTGTCACCTTGCAATTGTACCGCTTGACCAATACGGATATCGTCACCTTGGAAGAAGAGCATGCTAGTCTCAAGGAGCAAATCGCGACCTTGGCAGCCATCATTGGGGATGAACGGACCATGTTTAATCTCATGAAGAAGGAATTGCGTGAAGTCAAGAAGCTTTTTGGTAATCCGCGTCGAAGCGAATTGCAAGACACTGCTAAAACGATCGAGATTGATACAGCCAGTCTTATTGTCGAAGAAGAAACCTTTGTCAGCGTAACCCGTGCTGGATATATCAAACGGACCTCGCCTCGTTCTTTCAATGCCTCAACACTGGAAGAAGTCGGTAAGCGGGACGATGACGAGTTGATTTTCGTAGAGCCTGCTAAGACCACTCAGCATCTCTTGCTCTTTACCAACTTGGGGAATACCATTTATCGACCAATTCACGAATTGACAGATACCAAGTGGAAGGATATCGGAGAGCACCTCAGTCAGACCTTGACCAATTTCGAGCAAGAGGAAGAAATTCTCTTTGCGGAGATTGTGGATCAGTTTGAGGGAGTAACCTACTTTGCAGCAACTCAACAAGGACAAATCAAGCGCTTTGAACGCAAAGAATTGAGCCCATGGCGGACTTATCGTTCTAAATCGACTAAGTATGCTAAGCTCAAAGACCAAGACGACCGTATCGTAGCGGTTGCGCCGGTTGTCCTGGAAGATATCATGATCATTACTAAAAATGGTTACGGGTTGCGCTTCAATATTGAAGAGGTTCCTGTCGTAGGAGCCAAAGCAGCAGGAGTCAAAGCGATTAACCTCAAAGACGGAGATCAAGTTGCTGCCGCCTTTAAGTCGACAACTCCAAGCATGTACATTCTGACTCAACGAGGCAGCCTCAAACGGATGTTACAAGACGATATTCCTGTGACCAGTCGAGCTAAAAGGGGACTACAGGTCTTGCGTGAGTTGAAAAATAAACCACATCGCGTCTTCAAGGCAGGTCCAGTCTTTACTGACCAGGGAGATTTTGATCTCTTTACGAGCCAAGAAGAAGTGGCAGAACAAGATCAAATCCTTCAGATCACTTCTACAACAGGTCAGGTGACAGAAGTTGATTTGACACAATTAAGCATTTCTGAAAGAACAAGCAATGGATCCTTTGTCAACGATACCATTTCGGATCAAGAAGTTTTTTTAGCTACTATCAAATAAAAGAAAGCGTCGGTCCATTCTAGGACTGACTTTCTTTAAAAATAAATTTTCTGAAAATTGAAAATTTCGCTTGAAATTCTCATGAAATGGTGTACAATAGTGTACATAGATTGAGAAACTGAATCGACCTGCATCAGATCGACAAGGAATAGAAAGAATAAAAAGGAGCACTATCATGACAGTATCACTTGATTGGGAAAACCTTGGCTTTTCATATATGAAATTACCCTATCGCTATTTGGCACATTATCGCAATGGAGCTTGGGAAAAAGGAGAATTGACAGAAGATGCGACCTTGCATTTGTCCGAATCTTCTCCAAGTTTGCATTACGGTCAGCAAGCCTTTGAAGGGTTGAAAGCTTACCGTACAAAAGATGGAAGCGTCCAATTGTTCCGTCCAGATCAAAACGCTAAACGTTTGCAACGCACGGCTGATCGGTTGCTGATGCCTCAAGTTCCTACAGATATGTTTGTGGATGCTTGTAAGGCAGTGGTGAAAGCCAATGAAGAGTATGTTCCACCATATGGTACAGGAGCTACCCTTTACCTTCGTCCTCTGTTGATCGGTGTTGGAGATATTATTGGTGTAAAACCTGCAGATGAGTATATCTTTACCATCTTTGCAATGCCTGTCGGTAACTACTTTAAAGGTGGTTTGGTTCCAACGAACTTCTTGATTCAAGATGAGTATGACCGTGCTGCACCAAATGGTACAGGGGCTGCAAAAGTTGGTGGGAACTATGCAGCTAGTATGTTGCCAGGTAAGATTGCGCATGATCGTAACTTCTCTGACGTGATTTACCTTGATCCAGCGACGCACACCAAGATTGAAGAAGTAGGTTCTGCAAACTTTTTTGGTATTACTGCTAGTAACGAATTTGTGACACCATTGAGTCCTTCTATCTTGCCATCGATCACCAAGTACTCTTTGCTTTACCTTGCGGAACACCGTCTTGGTATGACACCAATTGAAGGGGATGTCTTTATCAATGACTTGGATCGCTTTGTAGAAGCAGGAGCTTGTGGTACCGCAGCTGTGATCTCTCCAATCGGAGGTGTTCAACACGGGGATGACTTCCATGTCTTCTATTCTGAAACAGAAGTAGGTCCTGTCACACGGAAGCTTTATGACGAGTTGACCGGTATCCAATTTGGTGATGTCGAAGCGCCAGAAGGATGGATTGTCAAAGTCGATTAAACCGAAAGCGTCTGAGACAAAAGTGTCAAGACTTCAATGAGAACGAGTCTTAACGAAAGAACGCAGTAGCTAATGTGTCTCTTCATTCGCTTTTAGACTCAAAAGAGTGCCGAATGACTCTTGCGGGGGTGGGATAAAGAAGGAATTTCGAACTAAATTCTTTCTGCCCACTCCCTTTTCTCTTGCGTCATCAAGAGAATTTTTGTAAAATAGAAAAAGTGAAAAGAGGGTTGAAATGAGTAAAAAAGATAAGAAAATTGAGATTCAAATCGTTGATAGTAAAGTAACCGTCGGAAAAGACACTTTTGATGGATTCACTTTGTCCATTGGAAAGAAAACGATTGGGGAAATTGCAGACATGGCAGGTCAGTTTGCCATTATCAAAAATGGAAATGTGGATTCTCTTTACAAAAAACTTGAAAAAGCTGTTGAAATTTTAATAGAAAATTATAATTTGAATAAATAAGGGCTTGCAATCAAAATAAATCAATGGTATAATAGATCCTGTTGATTTATATGGAGAGATAGCGAAGAGGCTAAACGCGGCGGACTGTAAATCCGCTCCTTCGGGTTCGGGGGTTCGAATCCCTCTCTCTCCATTAGCGTTCATTTTGACGATGATAAAGTGACTAATGTCAGCGCTCTTTTTGGGGTATAGCCAAGCGGTAAGGCAAGGGACTTTGACTCCCTCATGCGTTGGTTCGAATCCAGCTACCCCAGTTCTAGGTAATATCAGATAAGGTGGTAAAATATCTACTCAGGTATTTTATTTCTTTATATGAAGAAGTCGTTGTAGATCATTTTGATTTCGTTGCGAGTGCTTGCTTAGGAAAAATAATTATAAGTATGTCAAGTTTTAGAAAACTTGATTGTTGGAGGATTTTTTAGATGAATGAATTTGAAGATTTGCTAAACAGTGTTAGCCAAGTTGAACCAGGTGACGTTGTTACTGCTGAAGTATTGACAGTTGACGCGAACCAAGCTAACGTTGCAATCTCTGGAACTGGTGTCGAAGGTGTTTTGACTCTTCGCGAATTGACAAACGATCGTGATGCTGACATCAATGACTTGGTAAAACCAGGTGAAACACTTGAATTGCTTGTTCTTCGTCAAGTAGTTGGTAAAGATACTGATACAGTAACTTACCTTGTATCTAAAAAACGTTTGGAAGCTCGCAAAGCATGGGACAAATTGGTCGGACGTGAAGAAGAAGTTGTTACTGTTAAAGGAACTCGCGCTGTTAAAGGCGGACTTTCAGTAGAATTTGAAGGACTTCGTGGATTTATTCCAGCTTCAATGCTTGATACTCGTTTTGTACGTAACACTGAACGTTTCGTAGGTCAAGAATTTGATGCTAAAATTAAAGAAGTAGATCCAAAAGAAAACCGCTTTATCCTTTCACGTCGTGAAGTTGTTGAAGCTGAATCAGCTGCAGCACGCGCAGAAGTATTTGGTAAATTGAACGTTGGTGATGTTGTAACTGGTAAAGTTGCACGTATCACAAGCTTCGGTGCTTTCATCGACCTTGGTGGTGTTGATGGATTGGTTCACTTGACAGAATTGTCACACGAACGCAACGTATCACCTAAATCAGTTGTAACTGTTGGTGAAGAAATCCAAGTGAAAGTTCTTGACTTGAACGAAGAAGAAGGTCGTGTATCACTTTCATTGAAAGCTACAACACCTGGACCTTGGGATGGCGTTGAACAAAAATTGGCTGCTGGTGATGTTATCGAAGGAACTGTTAAACGTTTGACTGACTTCGGTGCATTCGTTGAAGTATTGCCAGGTATCGACGGACTTGTACACATCTCACAAATTTCACACAAACGTGTTGAAAATCCAAAAGATGTTCTTAAAGTTGGACAAGAAGTAACTGTTAAAGTTCTTGAAGTAAATGCTGCTGATGAGCGTGTATCACTTTCTATCAAAGCTCTTGAAGAACGTCCAGCTCAAGAAGAAGGCGAAAAACAAGAAAAACGTCAATCTCGCCCACGTCGTCCAAAACAAGAAAAACGTGACTTTGATCTTCCAGAAACTCAAACTGGATTCTCAATGGCTGACTTGTTTGGCGATATCGAATTGTAATATGCAAAAAGCTTACCTGTGGGTAAGCTTTTTTTACTTGTAAAAACCTTGAGAATTTGATATACTATAACAGTTGCCACCCTTAGTGTAATGGATATCACGTAAGATTCCGGTTCTTGAGATGGGGGTTCGATTCCCTCAGGGTGGATAGAAGGAAAGGTTGAGAAGTCTCTCAGCCTTTTTATCTTAAGTTCATAGCTCAAAAAAAGACTCTCAAATTTGAGAGTCTTTTCTAATCAGATTAGTTTTTTGATGCTTCTTGGAATTCAGGGTTTTTCCATGCTTCATCAATAATTGCTTTCAATTCTTTAGCAGAAGCGTGCATTTTTTGAAGTTCTGCATCATTCAATGGAATGTTTACTGGACGTACAATACCGTGTGCTCCAACAACAGCTGGTTGACCGATGAAGACGTCTTTGATTCCGTATTGACCTTCTTGGAATACTGAAAGTGGAAGAACCGCATTTTCATCATCAAGAATAGCCTTAGTGATACGAGCAAGGGCAACAGCGATACCGTAGTATGTAGCACCTTTTTTGTTGATGATGGTGTAAGCAGCATCACGAACGCCTTCGAACAATTCAATCAATTCAGTTTCTTTAACATTTTGAGTGTCTTTAAGGAATTCTTCAAGGTTTACACCAGCGATGTTAGCGTGTGACCATACAGCGAATTCTGAGTCACCGTGTTCACCCATGATGTAGGCGTGTACTGAACGAGCGTCCACATCCAATTTTTCAGCCAAAGCTTGACGGAAACGAGCTGAGTCAAGTGAAGTACCTGAACCGATAACGCGTTCTTTAGGGAATCCAGAGAATTTCCATGTAGAGTATGTCAACACGTCAACTGGGTTAGCAGCTACGAGGAAGATTCCGTTAAATCCTGATTCAACAACTTGTGTTACGATTGATTTATTGATCGCAAGGTTTTTACCAACAAGATCAAGACGAGTTTCACCTGGTTTTTGAGGAGCACCTGCAGTAATTACAACAAGGTCAGCGTCCGCACAGTCAGCATACTCAGCCGCATAGATTTTCTTTGGTGAAGTGAAGGCAAGGGCGTGGCTAAGGTCAAGCGCATCTCCGACAGCTTTTTCGTGCAATTGAGGAATTTCGATAATTCCAAGCTCTTGTGCAATTCCTTGGTTAACAAGTGCAAAAGCGTAAGATGAACCTACAGCACCGTCACCGACAAGGATAACTTTTTTGTGTTGTTTAGTCAAAGTCATGAGTCTAAACGTCTCCTTCATATTTTTTTGAGATAGATTCTCATACGTCTTCATTCTACCACTTTTGAAAGTCTTTGTCATCTGAAACAGTATAAATCCTTTGATGTAAACGTTTTTACATTTGTGTTCCTAAGAAGAAAAATAGGCTAAAATGTGTTATAATAGTATGGTGAATTAAGTAAAGAGAGGCATTTTTTGAATGCAGGATAAGAATCTAATTGATGTGAATTTAACATCAGAAATGAAGACGAGTTTTATCGATTATGCCATGAGTGTTATCGTTGCCCGTGCCCTCCCTGATGTTCGTGATGGTTTGAAACCTGTTCACCGTCGTATTTTGTACGGAATGAATGAATTGGGTGTTACACCAGATAAACCACATAAGAAGTCAGCTCGTATCACAGGGGATGTTATGGGTAAATACCACCCACACGGGGATTTCTCTATTTATGAAGCCATGGTTCGGATGGCGCAATGGTGGAGTTATCGCTACATGTTAGTGGATGGTCATGGAAACTTTGGTTCTATGGACGGTGATGGCGCCGCTGCACAACGGTATACAGAAGCCCGTATGAGTAAGATTGCTCTTGAAATGTTGCGGGATATTAACAAAAATACAGTTGATTTTGCTGATAACTATGATGCCAGCGAGCGCGAACCTTTGGTCTTACCTGCACGTTTCCCTAACCTTCTGGTTAATGGTGCTACAGGGATTGCAGTTGGGATGGCAACCAATATTCCTCCTCACAATTTGGGAGAAACCATTGACGCAGTGAAGCTGATGATGGATAATCCTGAGGTAACGACCCGTGAACTTATGGAAGTTCTTCCTGGTCCAGATTTTCCAACAGGTGCTTTGGTCATGGGGAAATCAGGTATCCACAAAGCCTATGAAACAGGAAAAGGATCGATCGTCCTTCGCTCTCGTACAGAGATTGAAGTGACCAAGAGTGGCCGTGAACGGATTGTTGTTACCGAGTTCCCTTATATGGTCAATAAAACCAAGGTTCACGAACATATCGTTCGCTTGGTGCAAGAAAAACGGATTGAAGGGATTACAGCTGTACGTGATGAGTCAAACCGTGAAGGGGTTCGATTTGTCATTGAGGTTCGCCGGGATGCTTCGGCTAACGTTATTTTGAACAATCTCTTTAAAATGACACAAATGCAAACCAATTTTGGATTCAATATGTTGGCGATCCAAAATGGTGTTCCAAAGATTCTTTCTCTTCGCCAAATTTTAGGTGCTTATATTGAGCACCAGAAAGAAGTGGTGACTCGCCGGACTATCTTTGATAAAGAAAAAGCGGAAGCACGTGCCCATATTTTAGAAGGTTTGCTCATTGCCTTGGATCACATCGATGAAGTGATCCGGATTATCCGCAATAGCCAGACAGACGCTGAAGCACAAGCTGAATTGATGGCTAAATTCAAGCTTTCTGAACGTCAAAGCCAAGCTATTTTGGACATGCGTCTTCGTCGTTTGACCGGTTTGGAACGAGACAAGATCCAAAGTGAATACGATGATTTGGTTGCCTTGATTGCTGATTTGGCTGATATTTTGGCGAAACCAGAACGTGTGGCGACCATCATCAAGGAAGAACTGGAAGAAGTCAAACGCAAGTTTGGCGATGCTCGCCGAACTGAGTTGATGATCGGAGAAGTCCTTTCTCTTGAAGATGAGGACTTGATTGAAGAAACAGATGTCTTGATCACCCTTTCTAACAAAGGCTACATCAAACGTTTGGACCAAGCGGAATTTACGGCTCAAAAACGTGGTGGACGTGGGGTTCAAGGAACTGGTGTCAAAGATGATGACTTTGTCCGTGAATTGGTCTCTACGAGCACCCATGATCACTTGCTCTTCTTTACCAATAAGGGACGTGTCTATCGTCTGAAAGGTTATGAGATTCCAGAATATGGCCGGACAGCTAAAGGATTACCAATCGTCAATCTCTTAAAATTGGACGAAGGTGAATCGATTCAAACCATTATCAATGTGGAGCAAGACCGCAGTGACGAAGCTTATCTCTTCTTTACGACGCGACAAGGTTTAGTTAAGCGGACCAATGTAGCTGAATTTTCAAATATTCGTCAGAACGGTCTCAAAGCTCTGAATCTGCGTGATGAGGATGAATTGATCAATGTCTTCCTTACAGATGGCAATGCTGACGTCATTATCGGTACCAAGTATGGTTATTCTGTCCGCTTTAATGAGGCTGTAGTCCGCAATATGGGACGTTCTGCCACAGGTGTACGTGGTGTGAATCTCCGCGAAGGAGACAAGGTTGTTGGGGCTAGTGTCGTTACGGATCAAGATGAAGTATTGATCATCACTGAAAAAGGGTATGGTAAGCGTACAATGGCTAGCGAATACCCAACCAAAGGCCGTGGTGGTAAAGGTATCAAAACAGCCAATATTACAGAGAAAAATGGTCCTTTAGCTGGTCTTTTAACCGTTAAAGGGGATGAAGATCTGATGATCATTACCGATACCGGAGTTATGATCCGGATAGGTGTGGCTAACATTTCTCAAACGGGTCGTTCAACTCAGGGTGTGAAAGTCATGAGACTGGATCAGGATGCGAAAATTGTGACCTTTACAACAGTCCAGCCCGATGAAAAAGATGAAGAAGTAGTGGAAGAAAACGAATAGATAAGGGGACAGCATGTCACGCAAAAGAAAAAAGAAAAAGAGTTTACGCAATACTCTTATCAACATCGTTGCAACACTTTTGATTATTCTCTCGCTTCTCTTGATTTTCAATGCTCCGATCCGAAATATGATTATGGTTTGGCATACCAACCAATACCAGGTTAGCAAGGTCGATAAAAAAACCATTGAAAAGAATAAAGAAGTGAAGACGAGCTTTGATTTCCAACATGTCCAGTCACTCTCGACGGAAGCCGTCATCAATGCCCAATGGCAAGCTCAAAAGCTACCAGTAATTGGGGGAATTTCGATTCCTGAATTAAACATGAACCTTCCGATCTTTAAGGGACTTGAAAATGTAGCCCTTTACTACGGAGCAGGGACCATGAAGGAAAACCAAGTCATGGGGCAAGGCAATTATTCTCTTGCTAGTCACCACGTATTTGGCCTAACTGGAGCCAATGCCATGTTATTCTCACCATTAGAGAAAGCCAAGGCGGGTATGAAGATCTACATCACGGACAAAGAAAAAATCTATACTTATGTCATCTCATCTGTTGAGACCGTGACTCCAGACCGTGTAGATGTTATTCAAGATCGTGAAGGCGTTAATGAGATCACCTTGGTGACTTGTGAGGATGCTGCAGCGACTTACCGTACGATTGTAAAAGGGAATTTGGAAACCTCTATTGACTATGACAAGGCTCCAAAAGACATCCTGGATTCATTCAGCAAGTCTTATAATCAAATGCAACTTTAAGAAAATAAAGCCCGAGGCAGAGATGTCTGGGCCTTTTCTATGTAGGAGGCTGGGAGAAATTCTTGTAAAATTGTAAGAGATTGGTAATATAATGTAAGGAACTTGTCATAATATTAAGGGAAAATCAGTATATAATAAGAGGAGAAAGAGTATGATAAGGAGGTAGAATAGTGACGAAAGAGCGAATTTATCATCTCTTGCATCATTTCTACAATCTCTTAGTAAATGATTTTCCACGAAATGGTTTAATTACGAAAGGAATCTACGAAGTAGAGCAGGTCTACCAAGCTTTAGAGGCCATTCCTCAGAGTCAGGAGTACTTGATCCGCTGTGAAATTCAACAGTTTTTAAAGGAGCTTGAGCAAGTTCAAACAGGTTACCAGATCCGCTTTAATAAAGATGAAGTCTTAGTGTTAGATGATTTGAAACAAGAAATTGCCAGTAAATAATGAAAGATCGTCGTTTTCTCCATTTATTACGAATTAATAAGTGAGGAGGAAATTATGTACGACATATCATTTATTGAACCATCTTTGCTTCCTAGAGAACGTTTGGTTTCTGAAGGGGTGGATAAGCTGAGTCATCAAGAATTGTTATCCATTCTCTTACGGACAGGCAATAAGCAAAAAAGCGTTTATGAGATTGCACAAGGGCTTTTGAGTTCGGTTAATAGTTTAAAGGAGTTAAGTCAATTAACCCTAGAGGAGCTACAGGAAATCTCTGGCATTGGCCGGGTGAAGGCCATCGAACTTCAGGCTGTGATTGAGTTTGGACGAAGGATTCATAAAGATGAATTAATGAGTTCTGAACAGATCATGAGCAGTCAGAAATTGGCCCATAAAATTCAACAGGAAATCGGCCATAAGAAACAGGAACACCTGGTTGCCCTCTATTTAAATACGCAAAATGAAATTATTCATCAACAGACCATATTTATTGGAACCGTGAATCGAAGTATTGCGGAGCCACGTGAAATCCTGCATTATGCACTAAAACACATGGCAACCTCCATCATTTTGGCTCACAATCATCCATCTGGTGCCGTATTTCCAAGTAAAAATGATGATGAAGTAACGCATCGAGTCTTAGAGGCCTGTGAAGTGATGGGCTTAACCCTATTGGATCACTTGATTGTATCTGAAGAAAACTATTATAGTTACCGAGAAGAAACTGATTATTTGGTATAAAAAAGAGAGTGGGACAGAAATCGGTAATTCGTTGGAATTCGATTTCGTCGTCCCACCTCCGCACAGTTGAGTAGGGCTGTAAAAGCTGATGAAATCAGCGTAGTAGAGCCCACTCAACCACTGCGTCTTGCTCGACAACCTAAAAATAATTGAGAGGCTAGGACTTTTGTCCCAGTCTCTTTTCTTGTTAAACTATAAGTCTTTATTCTTCGTTTTTTCGCATGAAATAAAGGAGTGTTTGCAATTCACTGGTGAGATCGACATATTGGACGACGACATCTTTAGGGACTGTCAGATGCACTGGTGAGAAGCTGAGAATTCCCTTGACCCCAGCGTCTACCAAAAGGCTAGCTACTTCTTGAGCCTTGACGCTTGGAACAGTCAGGATGGCTGTTTGAATGCCTTCTTGTTTGAGCTTTTCTTTAATAGAGGAAATACCGTAAATAGGAATTCCGTCCTTACTTTTAGTATTAATCAGTTCATGATCGTCTAGATCAAACGCCATAACAATTTTCATCTTATTGCGTTCATGGAAGCGATAGTTGAGAAGCGCACTTCCCATATTTCCGATCCCCACAATAGCGACATTGGTAATGGCATTGTCATTTAAAAGATCGGCAAAGAAGTTCATCAGTTTTTTTACGTCATAACCAAATCCCCGTCTTCCTAATTCACCAAAATAAGAAAAATCTCGGCGAACGGTAGCAGAGTCAATCCCAATTGCATCAGCAATTTGCTTGGAATTGGCGCGCTCTATTTTTTCAGAGTTAAAGCGTTTAAAAATGCGGTAGTAGAGCGATAAGCGTTTTGCTGTTGCGCGTGGAATTGGAGTATTTTTATCATGTTTCACAATATCACAACCTTTCCCCCTTATTGTATAGGAAGATTGTGAAAAAATCAACTATCTAGGGCGGTTTTTCAAAAATATTTTTGTCTAAAGAAAAAGCTGATGGCGATGGGAGAGTTCCATCAGCATCAGCTTAGTTTTCAGCTTGTTCTACCTTTTTCAAAAAAGCATAGAGTCCATCGACTCGCCCTGTATAGGGGAGCTTTTCCCCCTTGTATTCAATGGATACGATTGAGTAAGAGTCAGGCAAGGTTACACAGCCTGAAAAAGCTAGAATGCAGGCTGCAAGGTCGGGATAAGTAGTCGTTCGTTCTACTTGGTAAGCGTCGATATAAGTTAGGGTTACCATATTAGGCCTCTGTTTTGTTGAAAATTTCTCTTTCGACAAGACTATCCATTAAGAAATAGAATTTTTGTTGGATAATGTCATTTTCCGGATTTTTAAAGATATTAACCAGGCGAAGTCCAGACTTGTCAGTAATATTGATCTTAAAACCTGTCAAATCTTTATTGAAAATGATTTTAAGTAGGAAGCCTTCGCCGCTATTTGGAACAACTTCGAGCAAACGATTTAACTCGTAATTTCCAACTTTTGTAACAGCGAATGTATTGTCACGTAAGGTATATTTTTTAACATTTGGGTGTAGACTATAGGTATATTTGCAATCTTTCAATGAAACACTTGTTTCAAAAGCCATATTGTTCTCCTATGATAAAATTTCTTTAAGTTTTGAGAGGAAGTCTTGAACCTCCTCTACGGTATTGAGTTCTGAAAAACTAATTCGAAGGGATTCTTTTAGGCGTGAGCTATCTTTTCCATAGAGTGCCTCAAGGACATGGCTGGGTTGAACTGTACCGGCGGTACAAGCAGAACCTGTAGAGACAGAAATTCCAGCAAGATCGAGTCGCATCAATAAGACATCATTTTGGACACCCGGAAAGCCAAGATTCCAAACAAATGGAAGATGATCGTCATTCGCATTTACATAGTAGTCGTAGGTTGCTAAACCATTGACTAGTTCTTGGCCAAGTTTTTGAACCTGGTTGAAATTTTCTTCTTGATGAAGTGTAGCTTGCTGAAGCGCGGTTGCCATCCCTACAATTGAAATGAGATTTTCCGTGCTGGCTCTCATCTTACTTTCCTGATCCCCACCATGTAAGAGATTATCAAAATCTGGGGCAGCTGCATAAAGGAAGCCGACGCCCTTTGGTCCATGGAATTTGTGGGCAGAAGCACTGAGAAAATCAATTCCCAACTCTTCGGGATAGACAGGGACCTTTCCAATTGCTTGGACAGCATCAACATGAAAGGCAGCTGGATGATTTTTTAAGAGTTCTCCAATTTCTTTAATCGGTAGAAGATCGCCTGTCTCGTTATTGGCAAACATGGTAGAGACAAGAATGGTATCCGGTCTAAGAGCCGCCTTGATATCACTAGCCTGAATGCGTCCATCTCTTGGTTGGACGATCGTAACTTCAAATCCGAAACGTTCTACAAGATATTCGATGGGTTCTAGAACCGCATGGTGTTCCAAAGCGGTAGTAATGATGTGTTTGCCATCTGCTTGGTGTTTCAAGCAGTAGCCTTTTATAACGGTATTATTACTTTCTGATCCACCTGAGGTGAAAAAAATCCGATTTGGAAGAGTATGGAGGGACTGAGCAATCTGCTCGCGAGACTCTCGAAGGAGTTTACTAGCCATCCGCCCATGAGCATGAAGACTCGATGGATTTCCAAAAGTGGTCTTCATAGTTGCAGACATTTTATCAATGACTTCAGGTAGAAGGGGAGTTGTTGCGGCATTATCAAAATATATCACATTAAGACCTTATTTCTTGTGGTAGGCAAATAGAGGACTAACAGGTTTTCTTTCTTGAATGCGAACAATAGCTTCAGCGATCAGTTCGCTAGCTGTCAGATAGTTAATATTTTTTGGAGTTGATCCGTTTGGGGCAACAGAATCAGTTACCAAGATTTCTTTGATTGGAGCTTGGTCTAATAACTCGACAGCTCCTTTCACAAATAAACCATGGCTTGAAACAGCATAAATTTCAGTAGCACCTTCGCGTTCGACGATTTTCGCAGCTTCTGAGAATGTCTTCCCAGTATTGAGGATATCGTCAATCAAGATCGCTTTTTTATCTTTGACATCCCCGATAATATAGCCATAATCACGGTTCGCATCATCTTGCTCGTAATCAATGATGGCAATCGGTGCATCAAGATATTCTGCTAAACTACGAGCTCGTTTGACACCTGAATTTTTAGGACTGACGACTACAACATCAGGACCAGTTAGACCTTTGTTGATGTAGTGCTCTGCAAAAAGTGGAATGGTAAAGAGGTTATCCACGGCAATATCGAAGAAACCTTGAACCTGCACTGCATGGAGATCCAGTGTGACGACACGATCCACCCCAGCTTTGACCAACATGTTTGCGACGAGTTTAGCAGTGATTGGTTCACGAGGAGCAGCAGTCCGGTCTTGGCGAGCATAACCGAAGTAAGGCATGACCACATTGACAGTATTTGCGCTGGCCCGTTGGCAAGCATCTACCATAATTAAGAGTTCCATCAAGTGATTGTTGACAGGGAAACTGGTTGATTGAATGATATAAATATCATATCCACGAACACTTTCCTCAATATTGACTTGGATTTCACCATCTGAGAATTGACGGGATGAAATTTTCCCAAGTGGAACCCCAGCGTGATCCGCAATCTTTTGCGCAATCTCTGGATTTGAATTGAGAGAGAAGAGCTTCATATTTTTTTTATCTGACATGTGATTCCAACCTCATTTAGATTTTTGATCTTAGCACTATTTTAGCAAAAATTTGCGATAATTTCAGCTATTTTACAATCTTTCCGCCAATCTGGCGATTTTATTTTTAGCAGCTTTGTAGACGATTCCATGCTCTTTGATGAACTGATGGAAATTTTCTTCCTGCTCAGCAGTTTCGACCTCGATTTCCAACTCATAATCTTCAGTGTCTAGATAGAGACTGTGGTCTAGTGCTACTAAGCCTGCATCAGTTTCTTTTTCGAATCGTTCTGTTGTAAGGCTTCCCCAGACCGCGAGGTGTTCAACGGGGATTTCTTTAGAGATCAAGAGGTTTTTGATTTCTCCGTCAGGAAACTGTTGGTGTTGAAGAATCTCCTTGGTTTCTTCTGGGTTGAGGTCTTGATTGTACTCGAAATGGCCAACATCTTCAGGGACTTTGAGAGTCAATTCAGCCTGATCTGTGAAAGTACGCACCCGCAAGGCCATTTTTTCCTTACGGATGAGCTGGTCGGGTGTATCGATATAGTGATTGGTTTGGACAACCAATTCTGTATCAGCAAAAAGTGGAAGGAGGGATTGGTATTCCTCCTTGTCTAGCATGGTTTTGTATTCAATTTCTAAATGGTTCATTTTGTGGTCCTTTGCTTTTTTTCAAAAGCGATTCATGATATAATAAGAGATGTGTTTATTGTATACAAAAATGGTTCAGATTACAAGGTGGTAGGATGGCAATTGATTGGGAAAACTTCTTAGATCCGTATATCCAAGCAGTTGGGGAATTAAAAATCAAACTGCGTGGGATTCGTAAGCAATATCGTAAGCAACAAAAGCATTCTCCAATTGAGTTTGTTACAGGACGGGTCAAGCCGATTGAGAGCATTCGCGAAAAGATGATCCGAAGAAATATTTCTGAAGAAAATCTGGCTCAGGATATGCAAGATATTGCTGGTCTTCGCATCATGGTCCAGTTTGTGGATGACGTCGAAGAGATCCTAGAGGTTCTGAGACAACGGCAGGATATGCGCGTGGTCCAAGAGCGAGATTACATCCGCCACAAGAAATCAAGTGGCTACCGGAGTTACCACGTCGTGGTCGAGTATCCGGTCGATACCATTGATGGAAATGAAACGATCTTAGCAGAGATTCAAATTCGGACCTTGTCCATGAATTTTTGGGCAACCATTGAACACTCGCTTAATTATAAATATAAAGGAGACTTTCCAGACGAGATCAAAAAACGCTTAGAGACGACAGCAAACCTGGCCTATCTCTTGGATGAAGAGATGGGGGCAATTCGGGATGCGATTCAGGAGGCTCAAGCCCTGTTTGATCCACTTCATCGTAAGTTAAATGATGGCGTTGGAAATAGTGATGACACAGATGAAGACTACAGGTAAAAAAGTATCCATTATTCGCAATCGCAAGCGTCAAAGTGAAGAGGTTTTTCAGCAGTTGCGCTACAAGCTTCGGAAAAATAATTTTATTTTGACGGAGAAGCACCCGGATATTGTGATTTCAATTGGTGGCGATGGGATGTTGCTATCGGCTTTTCACAAGTATGAACACCAGTTGGATCGGGTGCGATTTGTTGGCGTCCATACCGGACACTTAGGATTTTATACAGATTACTTAGACAGTGAAATCGATAAGCTGGTTGAGAACTTAAAATATGATACTGGAGCTAAGGTTTCTTACCCTATTTTGAATGTCAAGATTACTTTCGAAAATGGGGAAACCCGTACCATGAGAGCCTTGAACGAAGCGACGATTAAGAGAAGCGACCGGACCATGGTTGCTGATCTCACGATTAATGGAGTGGATTTTGAGCGCTTCAGAGGAGACGGGATTACCGTTTCGACTCCTACAGGAAGTACGGCTTACAACAAATCCTTGGGAGGAGCAGTCCTTCACCCAACTATTGAAGCGCTACAGATCGCTGAGATCGCCAGTCTCAACAACCGTGTTTATCGTACCTTGGGTTCTTCTGTCATTGTCCCTAAAAAGGATAAGATCGAGATTACACCGACAAGACCTGGCTTCCACATTATCTCTGTTGACAATTCAACCTATTCTTATCGCAATATTGCAAAGGTAGAATACCAGATTGACAACCATAAGATTAATTTTGTGGCAAGCTCCAGTCACACCAGCTTCTGGAATCGGGTCAAGGATGCCTTTATCGGAGATGATAGAGAATGAGATTTGAATTCATTGTCGATGAGCATGTCAAGGTCAAGACCTTCCTGAAAAAGCATGAGGTTTCTAAGGGGCTCTTAGCAAAGATTAAGTTTCGTGGTGGCCAGATCCTTGTCAATGGACGTCCGGAGAATGCGATTTATTTGTTGGATATTGGAGATCGCTTGGTCATTGATATTCCAGCAGAAGAAGGGTTCGAAACCCTAAAACCCATGGATCGGCCTTTGGATATTTTGTTTGAAGATGATCATTTTTTGGTCTTAAACAAACCCTTTGGCATTGCATCGATTCCAAGTGCGATTCATTCCAATACCTTAGCAAATTTTGTAAAGGGCTACTATGTGAAGCAGGGCTACGAGAACCAGCAGGTTCACATTGTTACTCGTTTGGACAAGGATACAAGTGGCGTTATGCTCTTTGCCAAACATGGCTATGCCCATGCTCGCTTGGATAAGCAATTGCAGTCTAAAACGATTCAGAAACGCTATTATGCCTTGGTCAAGGGATCTGGGAAGCTTGATCCTGTCGAAGAGATTATTGCTCCGATTGCGCGTGATGAAGATTCAATTATCACCCGAAAGGTAGCTAAAGGTGGCAAGTATGCTCATACAAGCTACCAGGTTGTTCAATCTTTTGGTGATATTCACCTAGTGGATATTCAGTTACACACAGGTCGAACCCATCAGATCCGCGTTCATTTTTCCCATATTGGCTTTCCGCTTTTGGGAGATGATCTCTATGGCGGCAGTTTAGAAGACGGCATTGAGCGCCAAGCCCTTCATTGTCATCGCCTATCCTATTATCATCCATTTCTAGAGGAAGAGTTGGTCATAGAAAGTCCACTGCCTCCAGATTTCCAAGCTGTATTAACACAGCTTCAAACTAGTTATTAATTATTAAAAGGAGTAAAACTCATGGAAGTTTTCGAAAATCTCAAAGCCAACCTCGTTGGTAAGAATGCACGTATTGTATTACCAGAAGGTGAAGAACCTCGTATCCTCCAAGCGACAAAACGCATTGTGAACGAGACAGAAGTAACCCCTGTCTTGCTTGGTAATCCGGATAAAATTCGGATTTATCTTGAGATCGAAGGGGTTTTGGATGGATATGAAGTCATCGATCCTCATTCTTATCCAGGTTTTGAAGAAATGGTAGCTTCCTTAGTAGAACGTCGTAAGGGCAAAATGACAGAAGAAGAAGCGCGTCAAGTCTTGAAAGATGACGTTAACTATTTTGGTGTCATGTTAGTGCACATGGGAATTGTTGATGGGATGGTATCTGGTGCGATTCACTCAACAGCTGCCACTGTTCGTCCGGCTCTTCAAATTATCAAAACTCGTCCAAATGTAAAACGGACTTCAGGAGCTTTCCTTATGGTTCGTGGATCTGAACGCTACTTGTTTGGGGACTGTGCTATCAACATCAATCCAGATGCTGAAGGATTAGCCGAAATTGCCATCAACTCAGCTATCACAGCCAAGATGTTTGGAATTGATCCAAAAATTGCTATGTTGAGCTATTCAACAAAAGGATCTGGTTTCGGCGAAAGTGTTGATAAGGTTGTCGAAGCGACTAAGCTTGCTCATGAACTTCGTCCAGACCTTGAAATTGACGGGGAATTGCAATTTGACGCAGCTTTTGTCCCTGCAACTGCAGCCTTGAAGGCTCCAGGAAGCAAGGTAGCAGGTCAAGCCAATGTCTTTATCTTCCCAGGTATTGAGGCAGGTAACATTGGATACAAGATGGCTGAACGTCTTGGTGGCTTTGCAGCGGTAGGTCCAGTATTGCAAGGGTTGAACAAACCAGTCAATGACCTCTCTCGTGGATGTAATGCAGATGACGTCTATAAATTAACCTTGATTACGGCTGCTCAAGCTGTAGAGCAATAAGAAATGCATTTAGAGATTGGGACAGAAATCGGTAATTTGTTAAAATTCGATTTCGTCGTCCCACCTCCGCACAGTTGAGTAGGGCTGTAAAAGCTGATGAAATCAGCGTAGTAGAGCCCACTCAACCACTGCGTCTTGCTCGACAACCTAAAAATAATTGAGAGGCTAGGACTTTTGTCCCAGTCTCTTTTTCTTTATAAAATCAGAATTTCTAAACTCTAACTCATTCTATGGTATACTAGGAATATGTTAGATTTAAACGATTACGGGATTACCATGTGGGAGGAGGAAAAAATTGCTTCCTTCAGAGAAAAGTTATTAGTCTGGTATGATGCCCATAAACGGGATCTTCCCTGGAGAAGGACCCAGGATCCTTATAAAATTTGGATCTCAGAAATTATGCTCCAGCAGACACGTGTCGATACGGTGATTCCTTATTATGAGCGTTTTTTAGACTGGTTTCCGACGGTCGCTGATTTGGCTCAAGCTCCTGAAGAAAAACTCTTAAAAGCTTGGGAAGGCTTGGGATATTACTCACGTGTCCGCAATATGCAGAAAGCTGCCCAGCAGATAATGGAAAATCACGGAGGAGTGTTTCCATCAAGTTATGAGGAAATATCTAAACTCAAGGGAATTGGGCCTTATACAGCTGGTGCCATTGCTAGTATTGCCTTTGGTTTACCAGAGCCAGCAGTGGATGGCAATGTCATGCGTGTTCTAGCCCGTTTGTTTGAGGTGGACTACGATATTGGTGTACAGACCAATCGCAAGATTTTTCAAGCCATGATGGAAATCTTGATCGATCCGGCCCGACCTGGTGATTTCAATCAGGCTTTGATGGATTTGGGATCAGATATTGAATCCCCAGTCAACCCACGGCCAGAAGAGAGTCCTGTTAAGGAGTTTAGCGCGGCCTACCAACATGGGACCATGGATCGTTATCCCATTAAGACTCCCAAGAAGAAACCGGTACCTGTCTATCTAACAGCTTTTATTATCAAGGATAGTCAAGGTCGCTACTTGCTGGAGAAAAATGAGCGAGAAGGGCTTTTATCAGGTTTCTGGCATTTCCCCTTGATCGAAGTGGAAAGCCTATCTGGGAACCTAGGCCAATTATCTCTATTGGATGGGAAGGGGGAAGCAGAGCGTAACCCAGAAATTCTTTCTTTTGAACAGGACTATGATTTGGCCATTGATTGGCAGGACAGATCTTATCCTATCGTCCAGCATGTCTTTTCACATCGCAAGTGGCAGGTTCAGATTCGATTCGGTCTAGTAAAAGAAGGAGAGCAACCAGCAAGCGAATCGACTGTTTGGTTAACACCAGAAGAATTTTCCAATTATCCTTTTGCTAAAGCTCAGCAGAAGATTTGGACGACTTTTTCGGAAAATGAAAAATAGCTAGAGATTATTCTCTAGCTATTTTTTTATAGATGAGCGAATGCTTTGATTTCTTCTTCAGACATGGATGAGTCGCAACGAACAGTGACTTCACCAGATTCGACATGTAAAAATCCTGGGACAGTTGGGATGCCGTAAGTTGAGCGGAAGGGTTGTAATGCGTCTAGCTGACTTGGTTCTTCACTATTAATAAAATAGATATGAGCTTTTGTTTCAGCTACGACAGTTGCTAATTTAGCAGCGAACTTCCGGCAGTAAGGACAAGTCTTGCGTCCGATAAAGAAGGTTGCTGTTTCTTTTTGATCGATCGCTTCTTGCGCACGCGCGACAGTTGTGACTTCAAGATCTTTAATATCTTCTAAAAATTGTTCCATGAGATTACCTCGCTTTCTTCTAAGTCTAGTATGCCATATTTTCTATAAAATCGCTGGTATTTGCTACGAAAGAAAGAGAGAGTGGGACAGAAATCGGTAATTCGTTAGAATTCGATTTCGTCGTCCCACCTCTGCACAGTTGAGTAGGGCTGTAAAAGCTGATGAAATCAGCGTAGTAGAGCCCACTCAACCACTGCGTCTTGCTCGACAACCTAAAAATAATTGAGAGGCTAGGATTTTTGTCCCAGCCTCGTGTTTTAGCCTACAAAAGCATTGATTTCTGCTTCGATATTTGCAATTTTTTCTTTAGCATCTGCTTCAGATTCACCAACTGTAGCGATGTAGAATTTGATTTTTGGTTCTGTACCTGAAGGACGAACGGCAAACCATGAATCATCAGCCAAGATGTATTTAAGAACGTTGCTTGGAGGAGTTGTCAATTTTTCAACGCCGTCAGCAGTAGTAGCTGTTTGTTCGAAGAAGTCTTCTGTCTTAGCAATGTCTGTGTTGTTGAATTGTTTAGGAGCATTGCCACGGAATTTATCCATGATTTTCTTGATTTCAGCAGCCCCGTCAACACCAGAAAGGGTAACAGAGATGGTTTTTTCTGCGAAGTAGCCGTATTGTTTGTAGATTTCTTCGATACCATCTGCCAAAGTCATACCACGTGAGCGGTAGTATGCTGCGATTTCAGCAACGATAAGAACAGCTTGGATAGCGTCTTTGTCACGTACGAATGGTTTGATGAGGTAACCGAAGCTTTCTTCGAAACCAAGCATGTAAGTGTGGTTGTGTTGTGTTTCAAATTCATGGATTTTTTCACCGATAAATTTGAAACCAGTCAAGACGTTAAACATCGTTGCGCCGTAGCTTTCTGCAATCTTAGTCACCAACTCAGTTGATACGATGGATTTACAGAGGGCAGCATTGGCAGGAAGTGTACCAGCTGTTTTGTGAGCTTCAAGAATGTATTTAGCAATGATCGCTCCGATTTGGTTACCAGAAAGGTTTAGGTAAGAACCGTCTGGTTGGCGGATTTCAACACCAAGGCGGTCAGCATCTGGGTCAGTTGCAACCAATACATCAGCGTCTACTTTGCGACCAAGCTCTTCAGCAAGAGCAAAGGCAGCTTGGTTTTCAGGGTTTGGAGATTTAACAGTTGAGAAGTCAGCATCTGGAACAGCTTGAGCTTCAACAACTTGAACAGCTTCAAATCCAGCTTGGGCAAGAGCACGACGAGCCAACATTTCACCAGTACCATGAAGTGGAGTGTAGACAATCTTCATGTCGCGTCCGTATTCATTAATCAAGTCTTGGTTGATGTTTACGCCTTTCACTTCTTTCAAGTATTCAGCGTCGACATTTTCACCGATAACTTCGATGAGACCGCTAGCCTTGCTTTCCTCAAGGTCAGCTAATTGTACAGTGAAAGGATTTTCGATAGCACGGATGTAATCTGTCAATGCATCAGCATCTGCTGGAGGCATTTGTCCACCGTCTTCACCGTATACCTTATATCCGTTAAATGGAGCAGGGTTGTGGCTAGCGGTTACCATGATACCAGCAAATGTGTGAAGATGACGAACAGCAAATGACAATTCCGGTGTTGGACGTAGGCTTTCAAATACATAAGATTTGATTCCGTGTGCAGCTAAAACTTGAGCAGATTCAAAAGCAAACTCTGGAGAGAAGTGACGGCTGTCGTAGGCGATCGCAACGCCGCGTTTCTTCGCTTCCTCACCTTTTGAGTCGATCAATTGGGCCAACCCTTCAGTTGCTTGGCGAACAACATAGATATTAATACGGTTGGTACCAGCACCGATTAATCCACGCATACCAGCTGTACCGAATTCAAGGTTGGTATAGAAGGCATCTTCTTTTGTTTTTTCATCCATTGCGACCAACTCATCACGAAGGTAAGCTGGTAATTCAGCAAAGTCGAGCCATTTTTGGTAGTTTTCTTGATAGGTCATGCAAGCGTCTCCTTTTTGCTTATAATTTAATCGCTTACATTATAGCAAATTTTTTCTGAAAATTCTAGCGATAAATGTAAATCTTTTCAAAAAAATAGAGCTAATTCACCATCAAATAAAGCCAAGATAAATTGGTCTTGGCTTGAAAGGTTATTTTAATTTTTCAAGAGATGGAACGACGGCACTGGTAATGAGGACTGTAGCAATGACTTCGATGAGAGAGTTGGTAGATATAATCAAGGCTAGGAAATGTTGAATTCCACCACCGAAGCTATTTCCAAAGAAGAAATAAATCCCACTTAGAACGAAAACAGTATTGGTCATAGAGCCGACAATTCCAGCGATCATAAGTCCTGTACGATTGCGAATCCAGCGATAGACGAAGTAAGGGGTTACCCCAATGAGAATCCGAGGGACTATGGCAATGATAAGGGAGTAGAGATTCCCGTGAGGGACAAAGGGACTAAAGAGATAGCTGGCTGGTGTTATAACCAGGGTATTCATGGTGAGGCTAAAGAGTCCCATGAGGAGTCCTAGAATTGCTCCAGTTCGAGGTCCGTAGATAATAGAAGCGATCACGACAGGAATATGAACCAAGGTTGGTTGAATTCCTGATGGGACAAATTGCAAAATGAAGGACGTCACAAAGTGAATGGTGATCATCACGGCAAAAAAGATGGCAATTCGTGAAATAGAGGCTGATTTTCTCATAAACAATTCTCCTTAACAGCTTGGATGATAGTGTCGACAGTGGCTAGAGCTCCAGAACCTTGATCCCCACAAGCAAGAACAGCATCACGAGGTTGGATGATCTGGTAACCATAGTCTTGTAAGAGCTTTAGATTTCGTTGGGTAGCGGGATGTTCTAGCATTTTTGTATTCATAGCAGGGGCCAGTAATTTTTTAGTTCTTTGTGGCAAGGCTAGAGCTGTGCTTGTGACCATATTATCTGCCAGTCCCATAGCCAATTTAGCAATGGTATTGGCACTGGCTGGCGCGACAAGAAAGAGGTCAGTTTCTTTCCCAATGTTGATGTGCTCGATCCGCTGTGGATCGTCTTCCATCATAACATCTAGCCCGACTTGATTTTTTGAAAGAACTTGCAAGGTTAAAGGGGTGATAAATTTTTGGGCTGAAGGAGTCATGAGGACCTTCACTTCAAAGCCCAATTTGGTTAGTTGGCTGGTAATATCAGCAGCCTTATAGGCGGAAATACTACCGGTAACCGCTAAAGTAATGTGTGTCATATGTTCCTTTTTATTTGATATAACGTAGGATAGCCTCTGCGATTTCTGTTTTCGTAGAAGCTTCTAGGACCTGATCGTCTGTCACTAGATAGGCTTGATGCTGACCGTTCTGAATCTTGGTCAGATCATTGGCAACGATCATGCTGGCATGATTTTTAACGAGGCTTTCACGCGCTACCTGGATCAACTCTTCAGAAGAAACGTCGACTAATAGCTTAAAGCCAATCAGTTGAATAGCAGGGTTCCATTCTTTGACGAGCGAGATAATCTTGGGATTTTTCTTTAGAAAGAGTACCTGGTATTCTTCTTTGGAAGAAATTTTCGCTTCCTGATTTTCGCGATGGATAAAGCTATGAAGGTCTTGAGCTTTCTCAACTTCATCAAGGCCTGTCATGTAAACAGGTGTGTAGTCTGAAACAGCCATAGCGTGAATCAAAACCTGATGATGAGGGACTTCCGTTTTCATTTGTGCGAGAAGTTCTTCGACATTCTGGATCAATAGAAGTCGAAGCTGTGGGTGAGGATCGGGTTTAAGAGCGGTAGGCGTTGTGATCAAGGTCACCTGATGTCCCATAGCAAGAGCTGTTTCTGCAAGGATTTTCCCTAATTTCCCGGTGGAATGATTGGTGATCGAACGAACACTATCAATGGCTTCGCTCGTTCCGCCTGATGTAATTAAAATATGCATATGCTTATTTTACACAAAAAAGATACGTAAGTAAAGTTCTGAAGCTATTAGGATTAACTATGTGTAGCCATAAAATTTAGATTAAAAACGAACGTTCGATTCAAAAGGTGGTAAAACCATGTTATTTACGCGAATTTTCGGTATAATAGATCTATCAAATATAAAGGAGTCCCTTATGAAAACAGATATCGAAATTGCTCAAAGCATTGAACTCCAACCGATTGTGGACGTTGTTAAGAAGATTGGTTTGGTAGACGATGATCTTGAATTGTATGGAAAATACAAGGCGAAATTGAGCTTTGATAAGATTCGTGAAGTTGAGAAAAATCCAGTAGGAAAACTTATCTTAGTCACTGCGATCAACCCAACTCCAGCTGGAGAAGGGAAATCAACCATCACCATTGGTCTAGCAGATGCTTTGAATAAAATCGGTAAAAAAACCATGATTGCCATTCGCGAACCTTCTTTAGGTCCAGTTATGGGGATTAAAGGTGGTGCTGCTGGTGGTGGTTATGCCCAAGTTCTACCGATGGAAGACATCAACCTTCATTTCACAGGGGATATGCATGCGATCACAACGGCTAATAACGCTCTCTCAGCATTGATTGATAATCATTTGCACCAAGGAAATGAGCTAGGAATTGACCAACGTCGGATTATCTGGAAACGGGTAGTGGACTTGAATGACCGCGCTCTTCGTCATGTTTCTGTCGGTCTTGGCGGTCCTTTAAATGGGATTCCGCGTGAAGACGGTTTTGATATTACGGTTGCTTCTGAGATCATGGCCATCCTTTGCTTGGCGACAGATATTGAAGATTTGAAACGTCGTTTGGCCAACATTGTAATTGGTTACCGCTATGATCGTAGTCCAGTTTATGTCCGTGATTTGGAAGTAGAAGGGGCTCTTGCCTTGATCCTTAAAGATGCGATTAAGCCAAACTTGGTTCAAACCATCTATGGAACGCCTGCCTTTGTTCACGGTGGTCCATTTGCCAATATCGCCCATGGATGTAACTCTGTATTAGCAACGACGACAGCTCTTCATTTAGCAGATTATACGATTACAGAAGCAGGTTTTGGTGCTGACCTTGGCGCTGAAAAATTCCTCGATATTAAAACGCCGAACTTGCCTACTTCACCAGATGCAGTCGTGATCGTTGCGACTCTCCGTGCTCTTAAGATGAACGGTGGAGTGACCAAGGATGCTTTGACTGAAGAAAATGTAGAGGCTGTTCGTGCTGGTTTTGCCAACTTGAAACGTCACGTTGAAAATATCCGTAAGTTTGGCATTCCTGCAGTGGTTGCCATCAATGAATTTATCACCGATACAGAAGCAGAAATTGCTGCTTTGAAAGAATTGTGTGCTGAAATTGATGTGCCAGTTGAACTTGCGAGTGTATGGGCGAATGGTGCTGACGGTGGAGTTGAACTTGCTGAAACGCTGGTCAAGACTATTGAAACAAGTCCAGCTAACTACACACGCTTGTATGATAACAACCTTTCTGTTGAAGAAAAAATTGAAAAGATTGTTACAGAGATTTACCGCGGTACGAAGGTGAATTTTGAGAAGAAAGCCAAGACACAAATTGCCCAAATCGTGAAAAATGGATGGGATAAGTTGCCAATCTGTATGGCCAAAACACAATATAGTTTCTCTGATAATCCAAATGCCTTGGGAGCTCCTGAAAACTTTGAAATCACTATTCGTGAAGTTGTTCCAAAATTGGGTGCAGGCTTTATTGTCGCTTTGACTGGGGATGTGATGACCATGCCTGGTTTACCAAAACGTCCAGCTGCTTTGAATATGGATGTAGCTGCTGATGGAACAGCCATCGGTTTGTTCTAATCAGAAAAACAAAAGAACTTCTGCTCATTTGAACAGAAGTTCTTTTGTTATGGACTCGTTGAGGTTGATGATGCAAGAAGCTGATGACTGGCTTTATGATAGGTAAACCATAGTTGAAGGGTCATTGGAACCCAAATCAAGGGTTCGCACAGAATGACTCCTATATAGCCTGTATGGGGAATAATCAAGAGAACAAAGAGAATTTTTCCAGTTAACTCGATAAAGCTAGAAATCAAAGGGGTTAATTTTCGGCCGATGCCTTGAAGGGAATTCCCTAGAATCAAGAGACATCCTAAGACCGGATAGAAGCAGGAGCTGATTTGCAGATAGAGACTGGCATTTGCGATCAAGTTAGGATTGGTGGATCCAGAAATCAGGCTCGTCAAGAAGGGGCTTGTAAAGAAGAGGAGGATGGCAACAAAGACAGACCAAAGGAGGGAGAGGAGACAAGCTTGTTTGACGCCTTGTTGAATCCGTCGGAATTGCTTGGCACCAAAGTTTTGAGAGGTGAACGTTGTCATACTAGAGGAAATAGCAGTCATTGGTAGAAGAGCAAAGGACATGATCCGACGAGCTGAGATTTGGGCACTAATGATGGTCATTCCAAGCTTATTGATAGCCGATTGTAAGATGACGGTTCCGATAGAGACGATCGAAGACATGAGACCCATGGTCAGTCCTTGACTGATCAAGTCCTGATAGAGCCTTTGATCCCACACAAAATCGGTGCGATTTGGCAGGAGAAAAGGTACTTTTTTGCGGATATAAAAGAAACAAAGAAGGGCGGAAAAACTTTGCGCAATAATGGTCGCAACCCCAGCAGATTGGACTCCGAGATGCAGTTGGGTAATAAAATATAGATCGAGAAGAATATTGAGAATAGCAGCGATAATCAGGAAGTAGAGTGCCGCTAAACTATCGCCAACCGCTCTAAGAAGTCCAGCACAAAGATTATAGGCAAAGGTCACAGCCACACCATTGACAATGGTGGAGATATAGAGATAAGATTGAGACACAATAGCTGATGGAGTCCCTAAAAATTGGAGTAGGGGATAAAGCCCCACAGCACCAAAGAAGATCACGAAGAGACTGAGGACGCCGCCAATAACAGCAGTTGCGGCGACTGATTTTCGTAATTGGTCTTCGTTTTTTGCTCCATAATTTCTCGCAATAATGATGCCCATCCCATTTCCAACACCGACAGCAAATCCGACAATCAGATCAAAGATAGCAGAGGTCGCCCCAACGGCTGCCAATGATTTTTGACCTAAAAAACGCCCAACAATCATAACATCCGATATATTGTAGACTTGTTGGAAAATATTGGATAAGAGAATAGGAAAGGCAAAACTCAAAAGAGCTGGTAAAATAGGGCCATCTATGAGATCCACACGTTGAATTTTTTTCATAGTGCCATTATACCAACTTCACAAAACAGGGACAAGCGTCTTTAGTTGAATACCCTTACATTTTTTGGTATAATCAGTGCAGAAATGGAGGCTTTATGCGCTTAACCAGCCAATTAATCACTGAATCGTTCCCTGATCTAGATAAGGTCGAGAGGTTAAATATCGAGGCTTTCCCTGAAGAGGAACGGATTCCTTTATCAGAATACTTACGCTATACGGATAATGACGATGCCAATTTCTTTGCTTTTTATAACGAAGAAGAATTTGTCGGATTTGCTTTCTCTATCTACAATCAGAAAGCTTTTTATGTTAGCTTCTTTGCCATTATGCCCCACCTACGTAGCCACGGTTATGGTCAAGAAATCATTGAAAAATTGGTAGAATTTTACCAAAGAACCATGATTCTTGAAGTGGAACGTTTAGATGAAGAATGTGACAATCTAGAGCAACGTCAGTCTCGGATGGATTTCTATAAGCGAAATGGATTTAAAACTGCTAATGCTTTTTTAGAATACGAAGGACTGAGCTTTGAAATTCTCTATCGGGGTGATCACTTTGACGAAGAGGCTTATCGCGATATTTTCCACAAACTGCAGGAAGAAAATTATTTCGATTTCCGCATTAAATATAGACGCTTTAGTGACCACTAGGCAAGAAAGGGAGTGGGAAAGAACTCTGATTAGTTAAAAAGAGTTCGTATTCCCACCCCCGCACAGTTGATTAGGTCATCTTTGTAGCTTGAAAAGCGAACAAAGATGCCAATCAACCACTGTGTCATATAGTTACTTCTATCAAGCATAGAAGGCTGGACAGTTTTTGCCCAGCCTCTTTTAGTTTAGATGTTGAATGAAGAACTCAATCAGTTTCATGATTTGTGTAAAGAACCAAGGCAGAAACAGAAGAGCTAGGAAGGTAACATGCCATTTCCAATAGAGTGAAACCAAGCCAACGGTTTCTCGAATCCAAGCGGATGGGAGATAGTAAAAAGCTGTTCTTGAACCGATACTTCGACCAGGTATTTTCAATCGTCTCATAAAGACACCTGCACGGAGCGCGTGAAACGAATTGGTCACCACAAGGACTCTCTTGCCAAGCCCCTGTTTTTCAAGGATACGCTTGCTAAAGGTCAGGTTTTCAAAAGTAGTACGAGAGCGATTCTCGATGAGAATGGCGTCTTCTGGAACCCCATGTTCCATTAAGTATCTGGCCATCGCTTCCGCCTCAGCGATCAGCTCATCTGACCCTTGGCCACCGGAAACAATCAGCTTTGGTCGTCCCTCGAACTGCTCATAGATGGACTTTCCTTTCTCAAGACGTTGGGCCAAGAGTGGGGGAACCTTGTATCCAATCAAACCTGAGCCAAGGATGATGATGGCGTCTGGCTCTTTGCGAACCGGAAAGAGATTGCAAAAGGTCCCATAGGATACATAAGAGAGGTAGAGAAAGGTCATGTAAAACAGGGCAAAGTCAGTCAGATAAATGAGGATGTCATTCCCTGGAAAATAGGGCAGAAAATGTAGTGCCAAAGTTCCGATAATAAACAGCCCATAGAGAAGCGAGAGGAGGTTGGCCAGTCTTTTTCCTTCAAAAACCATCATTTGACGGCCGTTAAAAAGGAGAAAGATAGATGAGAAAATAATGCTGAGAAAAACGAGGATGGAAATCACAACAAATACAATAATTGCAATTTGTTGATTAAACCATAGCTCAGTTCGAACGACTAGTAGAAATGCAGAAATCAGTAGAAGAAGCCCCAAGTTTATCGAAAAGAGATAAGCATTGAAAAGCCTTCTGCGATCACTCATAAAGAACAATAAAAAAATAAGAGCTGGAAATAACCAGAATAGATATAGATACATGTTTTGCACCTCGTAAAATCTTACATCCATTGTACCATAATGACTGATAGAAATAGCGGATTGTTCATGCAAATAAGTTGCATTCTTCAAATGAATTTGATAAAGTTAAGATTATCGTTTTTTTAAGGAGATCGTATGTTACGAAAAGGTTCCCTGACAGGTTTATTACTGTTTGGTATTTTTTTTGGTGCTGGAAACCTGATTTTCCCACCGACTCTTGGTGCTTTATCGGGTAATCAATTTTGGCCAGCTATTGCTGGGTTTGTCCTTTCAGGCGTGGGAATTGCCATTGTGACCTTGATTATCGGTACACTTAATCCCAAAGGATATATTGATGAGATTTCTCGTAAGATTTCACCTGTTTTCGCGATTGTATACTTAGTTGCGCTTTATCTTTCGATTGGTCCTTTCTTTGCCATTCCAAGAACGGCGACGGTATCTTTCGAAGTGGGGATAGCCCCCTTATTAGGTGGAATGAATGCCAGTTTAGCACTTTTCATTTTTACTCTGATCTACTTTTTGCTAGCCTTTCTGATTGCTTTGAATCCATCTAAGATTCTAGATCGGATCGGTCGTATATTGACCCCGATCTTTGCGATTCTCATTTTGATTTTGGTCGTTCTTGGAGCTTTAAAATACAGTGGACATGCTCCAATGGTGGCCACCAAAGCCTATCAGGCTTCTGCCTTTGGGCAAGGATTTTTAGAGGGCTACAATACCTTGGATGCCTTGGCTTCTGTTGCCTTTAGTGTGATCGCAGTGACTACCCTGAATCAACTTGGATTTTCAAGTAAGAAAGAATACATCAAGACCATTTGGTTGGTTGGGATTGTCGTAGCGCTTGGTTTTAGTGTGCTGTATATCGGTTTAGGATATCTGGGGAATCATTTTCCAATTCCGGCTTCTGTTATGGCATCTGATACCAATAAAGGGGTGTATGTATTATCAGAAGCGACCAAAGCGATCTTTGGTCCGACTGCTCAGATTTTCCTAGCAGGAATGGTGACGGTAACTTGCTTTACCACAACTGCTGGTTTAATCGTCTCTACCAGTGAATTCTTCCATAGCACCTTCCCTAAGGTTTCTTACAAGGTCTATGCAAGTGTCTTCACTCTGATTGGTTTTGCGATTGCCAACCTTGGCTTGAATACCATTATTGCTTTCTCATTGCCAGTCTTGATGATTCTTTACCCAATCACCATTACCATTGTATTGATTGTGATAGTGAATAAATTTGTGGCTCTTTCAAAACCAGGAATGCAACTGACTATTTTCTTGGCCAGCTTGGTCTCTCTTGCAAGTGTTCTGGCAAGTACCTTTAAAATTTCACTAGTAGAAAAGGGGATTGCTTTGCTTCCATTTGCGTCTCAATCTCTTCCGTGGTTAGTGCCAGTAGTCATCGGGATTCTTTTATCGCTCGTATTACCAAATAAACAAACAGCAGAAGAATAAGTTATATTAGAAACTCTAAAGTTTTGTGCTTTAGAGTTTTTCTTTTGAAACTAGTATCTAAATCCAAACTTTAGTAAAAAAACGTAGCAGAAATTTTTATTTTTTGTCAGTCAATGTTATACTGAATGTAGCATATCAATATACGGAGTGAACTATGAATCCAATCATTTTTTCATTGACAGTTTTTCTTGCGGGTATTCTGTCTTTCTTTTCTCCCTGTGTCTTTCCTTTGCTACCTGTTTATATTGGAATCTTGCTAGGAAGTGATCAGGAAAAGGCTATCCAATTGTTCGGGAAAAAAATTCGCTGGCATGGCTTGCTGAAAACCCTTTGTTTTATTGCAGGTATTTCTGTTATTTTCCTCCTCATTGGTTTTGGAGCGGGCTTGCTTGGAAAGATCATGTACACCAATTGGTTCCGTTATCTGATGGGAGCCCTCATCATTATCCTTGGTCTTCATCAAATGGAAGTCTTTCATTTTCATTTCCTTGAAAAGCAAAAATCAGTAGATTTTGGAGCCAACAAACAGAAGAATGAATTGTTTTCAGCTTTTCTCCTTGGTCTTGGCTTTAGTTTTGGTTGGACGCCTTGTATTGGTCCAGTATTAGGATCAGTTCTTGCTTTAGCAGCATCAGATGGGCAAGATGCTCTTATGGGAGCTATTTATCTCCTTGTTTATACCTTGGGAATGGCCCTTCCGTTTTTACTGTTGGCCTTAGCATCTAGTCTGGTCCTACCTTACTTTAATCGTCTCAAACCCCATTTGTTATTGCTGAAGAAAATCGGCGGAGCTATCATTATTCTGATGGGAATTCTCTTACTTTTGGGACAATTGAACAGTTTGTCATCTATCTTTTCATAAAATAATCCGGAGGTTTAACGCATGATGAAAGGTATTAAATACGCTTGTTTCTCAGTACTTTCTCTAACTTTGCTGTCAGCTTGTTCTATGAGTCAATCCAGTGAGAGTAGTATGGGCAATCAGCCAACAATGAATACAACAACGAATAAGCATCCTTTGGTAGGAAAAAACGCCAGTGACTTTGAGTTAAAGGATATGAAGGGGAATACGGTCAAACTTTCAGACTACAAAGGGAAGAAGGTCTATTTGAAATTTTGGGCAACCTGGTGTGGCCCTTGCCGGCAAAGTATGCCTGAATTAGAGAAATTGGTCAAGGATACGGATAGAGACTTTGAAATTCTGACCATTATGGCACCAGGACTCCAAGGTGAAAAAACAGAAGAAGAATTCGTTAAATGGTTTGATCAACAAGATTACAAGTCCGTACCGGTCTTGTACAACCCAGATGGTTCTGCATTTGCAGATTATCAGGTTCGCTCTATTCCTACAGAAGTCTTTATAGACAGTCATGGGAAAATTGGACATGTCCAATTAGGGGCTATTTCAAACGAAGATGCTAAGAAGATCATCAAGGAGTTACAATAAAAAAATGAAGCACGCAGCTTCATTTTTTTCTAGTTTCTTAGTTGCTTGCACCAGAAGTTGCATCGGCATCTCCGTGCCCTCCGTCACCATGTCCTCCAGCATCAGAAGCACCAGAAGTTGCATCTGCACTACCGTGTCCACTAGCAGGAGCAAATGGACCGCTTCCGCCAACTAGACGTTGTCCTGTTGTTTGTAGGTACCAGTCCAACCATGGTTTGAAGTTGAAGACAATCTCATTGATACCAGCGTAAGAACCATCTTCATAGTACATAGCTTGGTAGTTGTGAGTGTTGATCACGCCTTCAGGAGATCCTGGAACAATAGTCCGAACATAGTCTTGGTTACCGTTACGAAGGGTACCAATCACCCATTCCACGTTTTTCATACGTGCTGGTGGTAGGGAGCCGTGAACGGTTGACATCCGGCTTCCTGATTGAGGTGGCACGCGTTTAGCAAACATGGTATCTGGATCTTGATGGGCATTGTTGTAGTAGAGGAATTGGTTGTTATCATCGGCATAAGTCAATTCAAATGGCATAGCCTTCAAGAACATATCAATTTGGTTAACGGTTAGGATACCGTGGTCGAGTTTGACATAGGTATCGCCAGAAACGGCACCGGTGATTTCAGCTACTTTTTCTACCCAATCTGGATCATCAGGATCGACTTCAGTAACAGTTGTAGCGATTGGATGATTACAATCCAAGTCTTCTGGTTCAATTGGTTTTGGTTTTTTCAATTTAGATACAACCTCAACGTATTTCATAAAATTATCCAAGCAGGTTTCAAGGAATTTGACGGTTCCCTCGTTGATGATATTGCCGTTTTCGTCAAAAGCTTCTTTCGCTTTTCCAAGAAGGAATTCATTTCCTGGAAGAGTATAAGCATTGACACCTGGGGCATCGAGGATCTTACGGAGGTGAACTTGTGCACGTGAAGTCCCTTGATCATAGTAAGAAGCACCAACGATCATAACGGGTTTGTTTTCAAATGGATGTACCTCGAATGATAGCCATTCAAGAACAGACTTGAGAGCAGCAGAGATCGTATGGTTGTGCTCTGGAGTGGCAATGATGACACCATCTGCACGAGTGATTTTGTTATATAAGAGACGTAATTGGAAACTTTCGTCCCATTTTTCATCTTGGTTAAACATTGGAACTTCGTCGATTTCAAGAACTTCCAATTCAAATTTGATCTTAAATTGGCGGCGAATGAATTCCAAAAGTTTACGGTTATATGATTGATCGTAGTTCGATCCTACAAGTCCAACAAATTTCATTCTTTTCTGTCTCCTATCTTACAAGTTTTCCCAGTCAAATTCTTCAGCATCTTTGCGAAGCAATTCTTGGGCGTTGCGCAATTTGTCTGTAATTTTTACAAACACACGGAAATCATTGAAGATGGCATCTAATTTTTGAATAACATCTAAATCCACCAAGTCTCCGTTTTGATCAAAGGCTTGCAATGAATGGGAGAGCAAGAATTCATCTGGCAAGACATTCGCTTTAATTTCAGGAGCATTTAAGATTTGGCGAAGTTGGAGTTGGGCGCGTGAAGATCCCAACGTACCGTATGATGCCCCAGTAATCATGACCGGTTTGTTCAACAATGGGAAGACCCCGTATGAGAGCCAAGCGAGTGCACTCATCAAGACCGCTGGAATAGAGTGGTCGTATTCTGGAGTTCCAATAATGACCCCATCAGCTTCTTCAATTTTTGCAACAATATCCAAGACAGCTTCAGGCACTTGTTTGTCGGCTGGTTTGTTAAAGACAGGGATATCTTTAATTTCGACCAATTCGATCTCAGCCTTATCAGCAAAATGTTTTTGCATGTATTGAAGCAGTTGACGGTTTGTAGAACGTTTGGAGTTAGTCCCCACAATCGCAATAAGTTTTATCATGGAAAATTCCTTTCTGATAGGAGAATTATAAATAAGATTGAAGCCCCTTGTATAGGCGATCTTGCCTGATTGAGAAACCAATAAGGTATCTATACCAGGAAGTGATTCAACAGTGTTGAGGATAGAAGCAGGAGATTCCCCGAACAAGCGGGTAGTCCATATTTCCCCGTCTACGGATCGATCAGATATGATGGTGATACTGGCTAAATCTGTCTCAACCGGATAGCCCGTCGCGCTATCAAAGATGTGGTGAAACGACTGGCCGTCCACTTCTAAATGACGCTCGTAGATACCAGAGGTGACAATAGATTTATCCTTGACGGAGAGGACCAGCAGGTGCTGACCTCTTTTTTCGACTGGATTTTGAATGCCAATCCGCCAAGGTTGTTGTTTGACGGGGTGTTGACCGACAGTGAGGATATTTCCTCCAAGATCGATCAAGGCATCTGTTACTCCCTGACTCTTTAAAAAGGTTGCAATACAGTCTGCACTATAGCCCTTGGCCAAAGCTCCTAAATCAATCTTCATTCCAGGACGTGTCAGAAAGACTGTATGGTTTTCTGGGTCGAGCTGGATTTGGTGAGGATCGATTATGGTCAGAGCTTGATCAATTTCCCCTTGCTGGGGACGTCTAGCATCTGAAAATCCAATTCGCCAGGTCTGTACAAGAGGACCAATGGCGATGTTTAAATGGCTGTTTTGAGCTTGACTATGCAAGGTACCTAATGCAATCAGTTCAAAAAGATCTGGATGAACTTGGACAGGAGCAATACCAGCTTGGTGATTGACCTCCATGAGTTCAGAACTTGCATCATTAGCACTGAAGCGATGTTCGTAGGAGCGAAGAAGTTCAAAGCAACGGGCTAAGAGTTCATTCGCTTGTGGGTGACAGATCGAAACAGTGATGGTCGTTCCCATCAACCGTTCGGATCGACTACTTAGGTCCACTAAAAATCTATCCTTTCCTATTTTCACTTACTTACAGTATATCAAAAAGATATCGTTTTCACAATCCTTTCAAGCATATTGTTTGACATTTTTTGAAACATGTGAAGTGTGATTTTCTGGAAAATTGAAAAAAAGATCACAAATTCTGAGCAAAATAATTGTAACCGATATCATTTTTATGATATACTCAAGAAGTAAATTAAATTAAAGGTAGGATTTATTCTATGAGTAAAATCGTTGTTGTAGGGGCTAACCATGCCGGAACAGCTTGTATCAACACTATGTTAGATAATTTCGGAAATGAAAATGAAATTGTAGTTTTTGACCAAAACTCAAACATTTCATTCCTTGGATGTGGGATGGCGCTTTGGATCGGTGAACAAATCGATGGTCCTGAAGGTCTTTTCTACTCTGACAAAGAAAAATTGGAAGCAAAAGGTGCAAAAGTCTACATGAACTCACCTGTTCTTTCAATTGACTATGACAACAAAGTGGTAACAGCGGAAGTTGATGGAAAAGAACACAAAGAATCTTACGAAAAATTGATCTTTGCGACTGGATCAACACCAATCATTCCTCCAATTAAAGGAGTTGAAATTGTTCCTGGTAACCGCGAATTCAAAGCAACTCTTGAAAATCTTCAATTCGTTAAATTGTACCAAAACGCTGAAGAAGTGATCGAAAAATTGAAAGACAACAGCAAACATTTGAACCGTATCGCCGTAGTTGGTGGTGGTTACATCGGTGTTGAACTTGCTGAAGCTTTCGAACGTCTTGGTAAAGATGTTGTCTTGGTGGATATCGTGGACACTGTCTTGAATGGCTACTACGACAAAGACTTCACTGACATCATGGCGAAAAACTTGGAAGATCACAACATCCGTTTGGCACTTGGACAAACGGTTCAAGCGGTTGAAGGAGATGGTAAGGTAGAACGCCTTGTAACCGATAAAGAAACCTTCGATGTAGATATGGTTATCTTGGCTGTTGGTTTCCGTCCTAATACAGCTCTTGCTGATGGTAAGATCGAACTCTTCCGCAATGGTGCTTTCCTTGTTGATAAGAAACAAGAAACGTCACTTCCAGGTGTATACGCAGTTGGTGACTGTGCGACTATCTTCGATAACGCTCGTAACGAAATGAGCTACATCGCTCTTGCATCTAATGCAGTTCGTTCAGGTATTGTCGGTGCCTACAATGCGACTGGTCATGAATTGGAAGGAATCGGTGTTCAAGGTTCTAACGGTATCTCTATCTACGGCCTTCACATGGTTTCAACTGGTTTGACGCTTGAAAAAGCGAAAGCTGCAGGCTTCAATGCCACTGAAACTGGCTTCAACGACCTTCAAAAACCTGAATTTATCAAACACGATAACTATGAAGTTGGCATCAAGATTGTCTACGATAAAGACACTCGTCAAATCCTTGGAGCTCAAATGGTATCTCGTGATAGCGCCATTTCAATGGCTATCCACATGTTCTCACTTGCGATTCAAGAACACGTGACGATTGATAAATTGGCTTTGACGGACTTGTTCTTCTTGCCACACTTTAACAAACCATACAACTACATCACTATGGCAGCTTTAACTGCTGAATAATGAATAACTGAAAAACAAAGCTAGCGTTGCTAGTTTTGTTTTTTTCTGTCTTTCCATGTATTCAGAGGCAGTGAAATAAGGTATAATGAATAGGATAAGAGTTTGAAGGAGTTAGGGAATGTCTGCTAAAGAAGAAGCCTTAAAAAAGGAATTTCGTTTTGCCTCTAGTTCGATTGTGGCCCATATTGTCAGAGGTGTTCTGGTTGGGATTGTTGTGGGCTGCATCGTCTCGAGTTTTCGTTTTTTGATCGAACATATTTTTCATTTTGTTCAAGGCGTATACAAGGAGATGTCTGGTCAACCATTTTATTTGTTTGCGATGCTGTTGGGTTATGGGGTGATCGTACTGATTGCTGGTCGCCTCATTCGCACCAATCGGGATATCAAGGGATCAGGAATTCCGCAAGTCGAAGCGGAGCTTAAGGGCCTCTTGGCGGTGAGCTGGTGGGATACCCTGTGGAAGAAGTATATTCTAGGTGTTTTGGCCATCGGAAGTGGCTTGATGCTTGGTCGTGAAGGTCCTAGTATTCAATTAGGGGCAATGGGTGGAAAAGGAGTGGCCCATCATTTGAAGGTTAGCCCAGTTGAGGAGCGGTCTTTGATTGCAAGTGGGGCTGCCGCTGGTCTTGCGGCTGCCTTTAATGCACCTATAGCGGGGCTCCTATTTGTGGTTGAAGAGGTCTACCATCATTTTTCACGCTTCTTTTGGATTTCAACCTTGGCTGCTAGTTTGACGGCTAATTTTATTTCACTCAATGTCTTTGGTCAAACACCAGTGCTTCATATGCCACAAAATATTCCGCCACTCCATCTGTCTCAATACTGGATTTATCTTTTTCTTGGAGTCTTTTTAGGGGCGGCAGGTTATGTCTACGAAATAGTGGTTCTCAATATCGGTCGCCTGTATCGTTTGCTAGAGAGGATTTTCCATGTTCCTTCTCATTATTCTTCTTTATTTGCCTTTGTCTTGATTCTTCCAATCGGCTATTTTCTTCCTCAAATTCTTGGTGGTGGGAATCAATTGGTCTTGGATTTGGCTCGAGTACCGTATCCAGTGCTGACCATCCTTCTCTATTTTGTGATCCGTTTCATCTGGAGTATGTTGAGCTATGGTAGTGGCTTGCCAGGCGGCATCTTCCTGCCTATACTAGCATTAGGGTCACTTTTAGGGGCCATCGTTGGAACCTTCCTCCAAAACATTGGCTTTATCTCTCAAAATCAGCTGCCTCTCTTCATTATTTTAGGCATGAGTGGGTATTTTGGGGCTATTTCAAAAGCACCTTTAACAGCGATGATCTTGGTGACAGAGATGGTCGGTGATATTCGCAGTTTAATGCCCCTAGGTATGGTGACTTTACTGGCTTATATGATCATGGATCTCTTCCATGGAGCGCCAGTCTATGAAGCCATGCTCGAGCAATTGTTGCCGGATAAGGCGCAAGAAGAAGGAGAGTTGACTTTAATTGAGATCCCTGTATCAGAAAAGATTGCTGGAAAGCAAGTCCATGAACTGCACCTCCCTCAAGATATCTTGATCACCACACAAATGCGAAGCGGTAAGAGTTATACAGTCAATGGTGCGACCCGCTTGTATCTAGGTGATAGCATCTTTGTAGTGGTTAAAGAATCCGAAATCGGACGGGTCAAAGATATTCTTTTGTAAAAGACAGATTCTCAGAAAAGTTTTTCTATTATTAAATTTTCAGACAATTATTGAAAAATGAGAAAATATCTGGTAAAATAAGGGCAAGAACAAATGAGGAGAAGTCTTTCATGAAAAAATATAGTCTACTCTTATTGAGTGTTGCTCTTTTAGCAGGGTGTGCAAATATTACTAGCAAACAGTCGAGTCAAAAGACGCAAACCAGCTCAACGGTGCAGTTGTCAAAGGCTGACCAGAAGACCTTGGACAATGCGACAGCTGAATACAAAGACTTTGTTGAAATGCAAATTGACCAATTGCTCAAGGATACAGAAGGATTCCGAGCTACGTTAAAAGACGGGAATTTGGAAGAAGCTAAAAAGCAATATCCCTTGATCCGTATGGCCTATGAACGTTCCGAACCAATTGCTGAAACCTTCGGGGAATCGGATGTCAAGATCGACTACCGCTTGGTGGATTATGTGGATGAAAATAAATCAGAAGATGGCTGGTCAGGTTTCCACCGGATTGAGCGTATTCTTTGGGAAAACAATACCACAGATGGAACAGACAAATACGCTGACCAACTGGTGAACGATATCAAGGAGTTGAAAGCTAAAATTGCTACAGTAGAAGTCACACCGGATATCATGTTGACCGGAGCTGTCGATTTGCTCAATGAAGTGGCAACGCAAAAGATTACAGGTGAAGAAGAAGTCTTCTCTCATACAGATCTTTACGACTTCCGTGCCAACATTGAAGGGGCTGAAAAGATCTTCTCTCTCTTTAAACCCTTGATTGAGAAAAAAGATGCCAAATTGGTTAAAACCTTGGAATCAGAATTTAAGAATGTTAATGCTTTATTGGACAAACACATGACAGATGATTCAAACTATAAGTCTTACACAGATTTATCCAAGGAAGATACCAAGGAATTGGCAGAAGCTGTGACCAAACTTGGTGAACCTTTGTCTCAAATGGGTGTGATTTTAGATGGGAAATAAGAAAAATGGCTGACGAAAAATTTTTAGATAAAAAAATGGACCGTCGTGAATTTCTTAAAAAAGCAGGTATTGGAGGGGCTGGTCTAGCGCTGGGTCTCTCTGGTGCATCTGCTTTTTTCGCTAATCAAGACAGTTCCAGCAAAAAAGCTTATGACGGGGATGAAGACATCTCCTTTTATGGCAAGCATCAAGCAGGGATTACGACGGCCATGCAAAAGGCTTGCTACTTGGTTGTGTTAGATCTTCACACGACGGACAAAAATGAAGTCATCCAGCTCTTTAAAGACTGGACCGATTATAGTAGTAAACTAGTTGAAGGAGAATTGGTCAAAAAAGATGGTTCCAATGCCCTCTTGCCACCAACAGATACAGGTGAAACAGTGGGACTCAACCCCTATCGCTTGAGCTTGACTTTTGGGGTATCGGCTTCCTTTCTAAAGAAACTAGGCTTGGAGGCCAAACGTCCCAAGCTCTTTCGTGATTTGCCTCCATTTCCAAAGGAGCAGTTGCAGGACAAATACACAGGTGGCGATATCGTCATTCAGGCCTGTGCAGATGATGAGCAAGTAGCCTTTCATGCGGTGCGAAATCTAATTCGTAAGGGTCGCAATACCATTACCATGAAGTGGAGCAAATCAGGATTTGCAGCTATTGGCGACCGAAAAGAAACGCCGCGCAACCTCTTTGGTTTCAAGGATGGAACAGCAAATGTCACGACGGAGAAGGATTTTGACAAGGTCGTCTGGACTGACAGCAAGGACTGGATGAAGGGTGGTTCCTATATGGCCCTTCGCCTAGTGCAAATGCACTTGGAAACTTGGGACCGAACCAATTTGCAGGAGCAAGAAAACACCTTTGGTCGCTACAAGGAGTCCGGTGCTCCCTTTGGTAAAACCAACGAATTTGATGAGGTAGATTTATCTAAACTACCAGTAGATTCACATGTCCGTTTGGCCAAAGAAGTGGATCGACCGATTTTACGTCGTTCCTATTCCTATTCGGATGGCATCAATGAACAGACTGGGCAATTTGATGCTGGCTTGATCTTTATCGCCTTTCAAAAGGATCCGAACAGCTTTGTCAAAATCCAAACCAACTTGGGCGCAGTGGACAAAATGAACGAGTACATCACCCATATCGGAAGTGGACTCTTTGCTTGCTTTGCAGGCGTTGAGAAAGGAGGCTACCTTGGTCAAGCACTCTTTGAATAAATTCTTGATCTTGTTAGGCCTTCTTGCCTTGATCTGGACTCATCCAGTAGCTGCGGAATCTTATAGCGATCTCTTTATCAAGATCACAGATGCAACAACCGCTCTAGAAAATAAGAATCAGGATAAGGCCAAGGAATTGATCGCTGAGATTCAGGCTGATTTTGAATCCAAAGATCACCATAATTCCAAAGCAGGGAAAAAAGTTAGCCAAGCCCTGGCTATAAAAGGGGAGGTAAGAAAAGAGGATCTTACTAAGATCTCATCTGCCTTGCTGGCTTTTGAAAAAGAGCAAAATCCGGTCGATTTAGAGGCGGAAAAAGACAAACTTGTCAGTCGGCTCGCTCCTTATTTTAAGAACCTACAAGAGGCCATTACAGCTAAGGATCTAGATAAAACCCGTCAAACCTATGCTGATCTTAATAACACCTGGACGCGAAACGAAGCGGTAGTAAGAGATCACAGCACAGCCTACTATGGCAAAATCGAGACGGCTATTTCGCTCTTACGCAGTAGCATTGAAACAGAGCCTACCGATTTCACCAACATCCAGTCCTCTTATGATGACCTCAAAAATGCAATTGATGCCTTTGTAAAAGGAGAAGCCATTAGCAGTGCCAGTACGGATTTGACGCTGAACGATGGGATCAAGCTTTTGGAGAAGGCGCAAAGCCAATTCCAAGCTGGGGATGAAAAGTCTGCTGCAGCGACTATGAAGCAGTTCATCACGATCTGGCCAACCATCGAGGGGGATGTTAGCACGACCAATCCAAGTCTCTACACGCGCGTAGAGAGCGAATCCCCGGTCATTATGGTCAAGGGGAAAGAAAAGGCCTATCAAGAGAAATTACAAGCCTTGATCAAGGACCTTTCTGCGATCGATACGACAGCTTCTTACAACGCTTTTGATGCCATGTTGATTCTATTGCGTGAAGGAGTAGAAGCCCTTCTGATTGTCATGGCGCTTGTGACGACCCTTAAGGCCGCTAAGATGAGGAAAGGCCTTAAATGGGTTTACGGTGGAGCTATTGCTGGTGTTCTTGCCAGTGCAGCGATCGCTCTTGTTTTGCAAGTAGCATTTCCAGCCGTTTCTTCGGGGGCTAACCGGGAAATCATTGAAGGTGGCGTTGGGATTTTCGCTGTGGTCATGATGATCCTCATCGGAATTTGGCTCCACAGCAAGTCTTCAGTCAAACAGTGGAATGCCTTTATGGACCGTCAAATGAAGACAGTGACGGCTACTGGAAGCTTTGTCTCGATGTTTGCTCTCAGTTTCTTAGCAGTCTTTCGTGAAGGGGCTGAGACCATTCTCTTTTATGTCGGGATCATTCCGCGGATTACAACTGCGAATTTCTTACTGGGAATCGGGCTTGCTATAGCCGTTCTCATCATCATTGCAGTGGCTATGACCAAGGCTAGTCAAGCTATCCAACCTCACAGAATCTTTTTCATTCTGACTTGGTTGATTTACGTCTTGGCCTTCAAGATGCTCGGTGTCAGCATTCACGCCCTTCAGTTGACCAATATCCTCCCTAGCCATTTGGTCAATGGACTTCCAACCATCGATTGGGCGGGGATCTATCCAAGCTTGGAAGTTCTTCTTCCTCAAGGTATCTTTGTGGCCTTGATCGCACTCGTTACGGTGAGACAACATGGCAAAGAGTAGAGCAGATGAAATGACCATTGTCGAGCACTTGGTCGAATTTCGAAAACGATTGATCGCAGTGGTCTTGTGTTATATTATCGTCTTTCTGGTGGCTTTTGTATTTGGTGGAGAACTCTACCAAGCCTTGACGGCTAGCCTCCATCAAAAACTGCTGGTATTGGGGCCGAATGATATCCTCTGGATCTATGTATCGCTGGCTAATCTCACAGCTTTTAGCCTGACCTTGCCCTTTATTGTCTACCAGATTTGGCAGTTTGTAAGGCCGGCTCTGAAGGAGAAGGAGGCGCGTGCAGTTTTTGCCTACATCCCAGCTAGCTTTATTTGCTTTGTGCTGGGGCTTGCATTTGGTTATTTCTTTGTCAGTCCAGCTATTTTAGAGGTCCTGATGCGCTTGGGAGAAGGGCTGTTTGATACCCAATTGACGGCGCAAAATTATCTAACCTTCTTATGGCACACTACCTTGCCTTTAGGGGTTTTGTTCGAGTTACCAGTTTTGGTCGCTTTTCTGACCTCGATTGGACTTTTGACACCACAGTTTTTAATAACCTACCGACGTTACGCTTACTTTGTTCTGCTGGTCTTAGCCGTCGTGTTAACCCCTGCAGACTTTATCAGTGACTTTGCCATGACACTCCCTTTGATCCTCTTATTTGAAGTGAGTGTCGCCATCAGTAAAGTCATCTATTTAAGAAAAAGGAGAAACTAATGGGAATTTTACGTGATATTGGAGCACCAGGATTGATCATCATCATCCTAGGCGCCCTCTTGATTTTTGGACCAAAACGCCTGCCTGAGTTGGGCCAGTCCATCGGCAAAATGTTTGCTGAATTTAAGACTGCTGTCAATAAAGGCAGTGAAGAAGCTGATCAAGACACCAAAGAAGCTAAAGAAGAAAAAGAATAATCAGACAATTTTCAAAATTCTATTGAGTTCGATTGCATAAAAAGGTATAATAAGACAAGTACTTGCAATCGACGAAGGAGGAAACCATGATTATTACGATTTTGTCACTCATTTTCTATTTCAGCTATATCGGATTCTTATGCTGGTTGGTCGTAAAAATTGTCGAAAAATTGTTCAATTTCTTGTTGAACCGTTAATAAAGAAACAATCCATTTCACCTACGAGTGAGTGGATTTTTTTCTTATTCATTCAGATAGAGACCCTGTGGTCTCTTTTTGCTTATCCAATTTCCCTAGCTAGTGACTAACTTGAACTTCAAACTGTATTTCGGTATGATAGTAGGGAATAGATTTACGGTTTGTTTGTGAGGACCCGACTGAGTAATATACAAGGGGCTGCAGATAAGAAGGAGAAGGAATGAAGAGTTTTAAAAAGATTGCAATATTGTCTACGATTTTTGTTGCAATTTTGGGATTTTTTGTCTGGAAATACTACCAAGATAAACAAGAAAAAGAAGATTATTACAATAATGTGTACACTTATAGTGGTGACTTCGAAATTGGTGATTATGAATTTCTAGGAGATAAGGGCGTCGTAGCAAAGTGGGTTAGTAAAGATCCGGAAGAAGATAAACAAATTCGTAAGCACCTTAAGAACGATCCACAAAGTAAAGTTGAATATCATAACAATGATGTTATCATGGCAGGTAAACGTTTTATCATTAGAGAGAATTTTAAAACGATGTCGCGCAAAAAAGGTGGTAGTACCTATCGTTTATTAATCTATGATACAAAAGATCAAACTTTAAAAAAGAAAGAGGTTGATGTATTAAAATGGCTTCGAGAAAAAGGTGAAGGTTGGAGATTGAGTACAGTTAGTCCATCTTTAAATACATTACCTAGCGGAAAAGAAGTTTTGTCGGTCAATATTCAAAAGAGTATAGAAAAAAAGGTGAATGGCATTCCGGTCTCTAAGACAGAAATTAAACCATATTATTTAGATTTGGAAACGGGAAAATTCATTGACTATCAGAAGGACAGCAAAAAAATTGAGGGATTATATTATTCAATCAATGAAAATTATCAAGGTGATTCTTCACCAGGAGATAAATTACTACATTATGGTCTTGATTTGAACTATAATACTGTAAACATCAAAAAAGAATTATTTGACCAAAATAAAGATCTACCTATTCAGAAGGAATATCCGAAGGCTTACAAAATTTTAAAAGAAAAGGATAGTGCCTATTATCCAACTTTTAATGGTGATAGAAGTCCAAAAGAAATTCTTGATCATTTATCCCCACTTATACCAGAAGGTGCTGAAATATTTTCCATCAGTAGTATTTATTAGAGGGAAAGAACTATTTTGTATTCTATCTGATTATGTAATGCCTATGAAAAGCTCAATATAACTATTTGAGGATAAGCAGTGAAAAGAGATACTATTTTTATTGAAAAGAAAATTCATGAACTAATTCAAATTAATAAATTATCTATTGATGAGTGGACTCAAGAATTAACAAAATTAAAACAAGGGGAAAATTCATACAAACGACCGGTTGAAGAAATTATCAAATCAGTACAACTTGATATTTCTATTTATCAGAAGGAGAATATGATAGCCACCTACACTGCAGGTTATCCTATTGAAAAATTCAAAGAAGAGTACCTTACATTTGTTGATAGTCTTGTCCCTGTGTGGCATAGTAATTCAGGATATGATGCAATGCTCTGGGCTCTTTCCATTGGTATTTTGTTAGAGGTTGATGAAACGACTTTTGATAAATTGGTAGATTTGGTAAGGAAAGATGATCCAGAGGACTATTTGATCGATTATCTTATCCAGTCTCATCATCCAGAGTGGACAATTCGGATAAACTATAATTTCCCAAGACCTTATTGCTTTACCCGAAAGATTATAGAGGAAGAAAATTCTGAAAAAGCTGTATCTCTCTTGAAAGAATACTTGACTAAAAAACGGTATCAGGGATGTAGAGATGAAGGTTGGTATGATTTGCATAAGCGCAACATTGATAATTATTATGGTTATTGGTCCTTTGAATCAGGCGCTCTCTGCAAGATTAAGGGCTTAGATTATAAACAGTTAGAAGGGCTTCCGTACTTTCCTTATGATTTGGTTGTGGAAGGTGGAATATATAGATAATTTATATAGGGACTTAGAAAGAAGATAGAGTTGGAACTAAGAGACACGTTTTCAGATAAAAATAATATCAATGGACTAATCCAAGTTTTTCAAAAAGCCATTCAGGATTCTGAAGAACGAATTCAAGCAATTGAACAGGATGAGAAAGAAGGAATCCAAAAATTTTCTTTGGACAATAAAGTTGTCATTTCGAATATAAGATCATCAATAAGTCGGTACCAAAAAGAAGTTATGATAGCGACTTATACTGCGGGTTATTCTATTGAAGATTTCAAGGTTGAGTATATTAAGTTTGTAGAGAGTTTGCAACTATCTTGGCAAGGCAATTCTGGCTATGAACAAATGGTCTGGGCCCTCTCTATTGGAATTTTGTTAGAAATTGAGGAGGATATGTTTAATCAGCTAGTAGATTTGGTCAAGAAGGATGACCTAGAGGACTATTTGATTGATTATCTGATTCAATATCGACGTCCAGAGTGGAAGATTCGACTGAATTATAATTTTCCAAAGCCTTATGGTTTTACCAGAAAAATTATTGAAGAAGAGGATTGTGAACAAGCTTTAAAATTGCTTAAAGAATATGTGACTAAGAAATGGTACCAAGGCAGCAGAGATACAGGATGGTACAATTTACATAAAACCAATAACAGAAGTTATTATGGCTATTGGTCCTTTGAATCAGCTGCTATATGCAAACTAAAAGGATTGGATTACAAGGAATTAGAAGGACTTCCGTACTTCCCATATGATTTGGTTGCGGAAGGAACGCTATAAAATAAACTCTAAGGTTGAAAAATGATGGAAGATAAGATTTTAACAAAAGAAGAAGTGCTTCAAAATGGTGTTTGTTTTGAAGAAGAGCTTGATTGGGGTGGATGGTATTATGAACAGATTGTTTGTGAGAACGAATCTGGCGAAGAAATTCCATTTACAGGTTTAGCTTATGATTTATACCCAGATGGTAAATTAGAGTATTATGGTTATATTAAAGATGGGTTCCGTCATGGAATGAATGTATGGTTTTATCCTAATGGAAATATTGAAAGTATCAATCCTCAAGATTGCGGTGCAGCTGATGGGCTTCAAAAGAAATACTATGAAAACGGCGCATTAAAATCACAGGAATATTGTGTTCTAGGGGCAAGAGTAACTTATATTGAGTACGATGAGGCTGGCCATATTACCAATGAAAAATTAGAACCGACTGACGCGGATTTTGAGAGAGCAAAGAAGTGGGGTGTTGATTTATCAAAACGAGACATGACTTTGAAGTAGAACAAAATCGCTTGAGATCTCAGATTGACTTAACGAATCGTTTTTAAAGGAGACACGAAATGGGTTTACGAGATACTTTAAATACAGAAGAAAATTATAAAGATGGCTTAATATCAAATAGAGAAGCCTTACTGTATTTTCAAGAAAAATTAGGAAAACTTCAAAGTGATTTAGATAATGGAATAGAAAACTATAAAAAGCCAACGATCGAAGTTTATCAGTCAACTTTAGCTACTATTTTGTCTTATCAGAGAGACATTTTATTAGCAACTTATTCTAGTGGAGCCTCTTTGTCAGCATTTAAAGAGGAATATATTTCCTTTGTATCGTCTCTAATACCAATTTGGCGCAAGGAATGGGGATACGAACAAATGCTATGGGCGCTTTCTATTGGGATTCTTTTAAACATTGATGAAGAGACTTTTAATCAGTTAGTAGACTTGGTCAAAAAAGATGATCCAGAAGATTATTTGATTGATTATCTGATTCAAGCTCGTCATCCAGAGTGGACGATTCGGATCAACTATAATTTTCCTAAACCTTATGGATATACTCGGAAAATCATTGAAGAAGTGAATTCTGAACAGGCAATAAAATTGTTAAAAGAATATTTGGTTAAGAAATGGTACCAAGGGAGTGGGGATGCTGCTTGGTATGATTTACATAATCAAAATGTAAAAAATCATGTAGGTTACTGGTCCTTTGAATCTGGCGCTCTCTGCAAATTGAAGGAATTGGATTATAAACAGTTAGAAGGGCTTCCGTATTTTCCATATGATTTAGTTGCGGAAGACGCGAAAGTATAGGATGAGATTGTATAAATTCATTGGAGAAAAATATGATTTTAAGGGATGAAATAACAACGAGCAATAGATTAGTAAAGTTAATTGATTTTGAGAAAGAACAAATAAATGAAAAACGAAAAAAGATTAAGAGTTTAATGAAGGATACGGAGGAAGGAGTTCAAAGATACAAGCTAACAAATGACAAAGTTATTGCAAATACAAAGAGAACAATTAAAGTATTAACCGAAAAAGTTTTAGTGGCTACCTATACAGCAGGTTATCCTATTGAAGATTTTAAAGAGGAATATATTAATTTTGTCAATAGCCTTCTTCCTGTTTGGCAGAGCAATTCGGGCTATCTCCAAATGGTTCCGGCGCTTTCTATTGGCATTCTGTTAGAGATTGATGAGGAAATTTTTGATCAGTTAGTAGACTTAGTCAAAAAGGATGATCCAGAGGATTATTTGTCGATTACTTGATTCAATCTCGTCATCCAGAGTGGACGATTCGGATAAACTATAATTTCCAAAGACCCTATGGCTTTACTAGGAAAATTATTGAAGAAGAGAATTCTAAACAGGCACTCAAGCTGCTTAAAGAATATGTGACCAAGAAATGGTATCCTGGACATCGGGATACTGGTTGGTATGACTTGCATAAAGATAATATTGATAATTATTATGGTTACTGGTCCTTTGAATCAGGTGCTCTCTGCAAAATTAAAGGATTGGACTACAAGGAATTAAAAGGACTTTCATATTTCCCATATGACTTGGTTGCGGAAGGTGGAACAATAAAATAAGTCTCGTGATGTATGAGTCATTAAAATTAAAAAAGAGAGTAAATAAATTATGATCGAACCAAAGTACGGTGAAAATATTGTTGTTCTTTTTAAACATGAAAATAAATATACTTGGTATGTTTCGGATTTAGAATTCTGGTATATTGATTATGAGGTGGCACGCTATTCACTTGATACTCTGTATGATGAGAGAAAACGTTATTCGAAACTGACCCATGAAACATTGCCATATTTCTTAGAAGATATGGAAGTATATAAATGTGATCGAAATGAGCTAGGAGAAGCATTTGCTAAATCATATCAGGAAGATAGATTGAACGCGGTTTATGATTTTAAACCTTCCTTGTTTATTGATATGGATGAGATGGAACTGTACTCGCAGTACGCAGAATACGTATCATTTGAAGAATATGTTTCAGAACCATGGAAAGGCCAATATAAATCATTTTGGGATAAGATTCCAGAAGAAGAAAAATTCTGGTTGGTTTGTGGCTGCGATGTATATGGTGAGGATTAATTACAATTGAAGAATAGATATAGGATAAATACTAGTGGATAAATACCAATTAATAAACAAGCCAGAAATAAATATTGTTGGAGTTATTGCGAATCATCGCTTTAACTGGTACGTTTGTTCCAATGATATGTGGACAATGGATATTGATAAATATATTCAATCCTACAAGGAAGCGGGTTGGAATCTTGATTTTTCCTATTTACCTGAGATTCAACAGAATCTTTATGTGGTTACAAAAAGCAATCTTGAGTCCTACTTAGAAATGTATAAAGATGATTGGCTGAAGGTGACCGTTGAAGAATTGATCTCAATGATCAAACGCTCCATGGAAGAGGATAACTTGAATTCAGAGATTATTCTGGAAGGAAAAGCCTTGCTTCCGGATCTTTTCATCGATTTTGATAAAGAAGAATTTTATTCAAACCATCTGGGGATGAAAAACTACGAAAGATATGTGCCAAACGGATGGAAGGTTTTTTCAGGACGTTTTGATCATTTGATCCCCAAAGAGGATCAATATTGGATTGAAGAGGCTGGAGCAAATGAAGAAAACTAGTCTTCTAAGTATATTCAAATGAAAAAGGAGGACAAAACACATGCAGTTTTATTTTATTGGTGGCCTCGGTAGCAATCGCTACCATCTGGCTCCACTTATTGAAGAGCTAGGCTTTCCTGTGACCTTTCTAGATCCCTATAGGGAAATGATTGAGACAGAAAACGATCTTCGTGATTGGTTTCAAGGTCAGATCGGCCAAGCAGAAGAGATCTGTTTATTGGGGCATTCCTTGGGTGGAGATTTGGCTCGTTATCTGGCTAGTGAGTTTCCTCAGATCCAGGCTCTGATTCTCTTGGATGGTGGCTATCTGGATATGGAAAAGATCCTGCCTCTTGAAGAAGAACTAGAAGGCACGTCGTCTTTCATGAAGCAGCAAGTCTTTGCAACTTTAGAAGAAGCCGTGTTAGCAGAACTTGGTGATGGAGCAGATCCTACTCCTATAGCACGAAAAGCGGTAGAGGCTAGCTATCGTTGGAATCCAGCGAGTGAACAATATGAATTAAATCTGGATCTCGAAAAGGTCATGGCTTTATTGCGTCTACGGCGTCAGATCAAGACTTACCAGATTCCACTGGTAGACCTGCCTGTCCTCTTTATCGGGCCTCGATACCAAGAAGAACCTGAATGGAGAAAAGATGCTCTGAAGCAACTAGATCCCCAGATCAAGCAAGTCTTGCTAGAAGGTTTGGGGCACGAACTGTATACAGAGGCGCCTGAAATTGTAGCTAGAGAAATCAACAATTGGCTCCAAAATGTTCATAAATAAAACCTGTTTCTCTGTTTGAAACAGGTTTTTGTCTTATAATTTCCGAACGTTATTTCCTATAAAATCATTCCCATTGCATTAGGTCCGTATCTTTGGTATAATCTATCAAGGAAACGTCAAGAGACGTAGCGATGCGCTTGCGCATAGGTAGGTCAGTTTTTAGAAAAGAGATTTTTCAATTTATGTTAAATGAATTTCCTATTTTCGACTATGAAGATATTCAGTTGATTCCCAACAAATGTATCATCAATAGCCGCTCAGAAGCAGATACAACCGTTCAATTTGGAAAGCATACCTTCAAGCTTCCAGTTGTTCCAGCCAATATGCAGACGATTTTAGATGAGAATGTAGCAGAGCAGTTGGCGCGTGGTGGTTACTTCTACATCATGCACCGTTTTGATGAAGCGGGACGGATTCCTTTTGTCAAACGCATGCATGAGCAAGGTTTGATCGCTTCCATTTCAGTCGGTGTTAAGGAATACGAATACGACTTTGTAAGTCAATTAAAGGCAGATGTTCCTGAGTATATCACTATTGATATCGCACACGGTCATGCGGATAGTGTCATTCGGATGATTCAACACATCAAGAAAGAATTACCAGATACCTTTGTCATTGCTGGAAATGTTGGAACACCTGAAGCTGTTCGTGAATTGGAAAATGCGGGAGCTGATGCGACTAAGGTCGGAATCGGCCCTGGTAAGGTTTGTATCACCAAAGTGAAGACTGGATTTGGTACAGGTGGTTGGCAATTGGCTGCTCTTCGCTGGTGCTCAAAAGCAGCGCGTAAGCCAATCATTGCGGACGGTGGTATTCGGACCCATGGCGATATTGCCAAATCGATTCGTTTTGGGGCGTCTATGGTCATGATCGGTTCTCTTTTTGCAGGACATATTGAAAGTCCTGGTAAAACAGTAGAGATTGATGGAGAGTCTTTCAAAGAGTACTATGGATCTGCTTCAGAGTACCAAAAAGGTGCATATAAGAACGTCGAAGGTAAGAAGATTTTATTGCCTGCCAAGGGTCATTTGCAAGATACCTTGACAGAAATGGAACAAGATTTGCAAAGTTCGATCTCTTATGCAGGAGGCCGGAAATTAGCAGATTTGAAACATGTTGACTATGTGATCGTTAAGAATTCTATCTGGAATGGCGATGCACACTAATTGAATTACTTATTTATTTCACGAATGGGCGTGATGTTTCTACAAGGTGCCGGAACACCTAACAATAAGTAAGTCGGGATTATTTCTCTTTCTAGAGAGATTTCAAGGCTTGCTTAGCAGGCCTTTTTGTGTTTTGTGAATGAAGTAGAGGATTTTTTAAAAAAGTAGGAGGAAGTATGAAATTACTTGAAGAGCGCATCTTAAAAGATGGCAATGTTTTGGGTGAGAATATCCTCAAGGTGGATTCCTTTTTGACCCACCAAGTGGATTTCAAATTGATGAAAGAAATTGGTCAGACCTTTGCGGACCGGTTCAAAGATGCTGGTGTGACGAAAGTCGTGACCATTGAAGCATCTGGAATCGCACCGGCCCTTTATGTAGCCGAAGCCTTGGATGTTCCCATGATCTTTGCTAAGAAGGCGAAAAACATCACGATGAATGAGGGTATCTTGACGGCTGAGGTTTATTCCTTTACCAAGCAAGTCACCAGCACCGTTTCGATTGCGGGTAAATTCTTGGATCCATCAGATAAGGTTTTGATCATTGACGATTTCCTTGCAAATGGTCAAGCAGCCAAAGGATTGATTCAAATCATCGAACAAGCCGGGGCTCAAGTCGAAGCGATTGGGATCGTGATTGAAAAATCCTTCCAAGATGGACGGGGATTGTTAGAAGAGTTGGGATATCCAGTTGTATCCCTCGCACGTTTGGACCGTTTTGAAAATGGTCAGGTTGTATTCAAGGAGGCAGACATCTAATGCAAAAACAAGAAAGCCATTCACAGGCGGCCATTCTAGGCTTGCAACACCTTTTGGCCATGTATTCGGGATCTATTTTGGTGCCGATCATGATCGCAGGAGCTTTGGGCTATAATGCTCATCAACTAACCTACCTCATCTCTACAGATATCTTCATGTGTGGGGTTGCGACTTTCCTTCAAGTGCAGCTCAATAAATACTTTGGGATCGGTCTTCCGGTAGTCCTTGGGGTTGCCTTCCAGTCTGTGGCACCTCTCAGCATGATCGGGGCTAGCCATGGTAGTGGTGCCATGTTTGGTGCCTTGATTGTCTCAGGGATTTATGTCATCCTTGTCTCTGGTTTCTTCTCTAAGATTGCCAATCTCTTCCCATCTATTGTAACGGGATCCGTTATTACCACCATTGGTTTGACTTTGATTCCAGTAGCGATTGGAAATATGGGAAATAATGCGCCAAAACCAACCGTTCAAAGCTTGATTTTGGCTGTGGTGACCATTCTCATCATTTTAGTCGTTAATATCTATACGACTGGTTTTATTAAATCCATTTCAATTTTGATTGGTTTGATCGTAGGTACTGCCATTGCGGCTTCTATGGGCTTGGTAGACTTCACACCTGTGACGCAAGCACCAGTCGTTCACGTTCCAACACCTTTCTTCTTTGGAGCTCCTAAGTTTGAAATCACCTCCATCTTAATGATGTGTATCATCGCAACAGTTTCTATGGTGGAATCAACAGGTGTCTATCTCGCTCTTTCTGATATTACCAAAGATCCAATTAATAGCACGCGCCTTCGCAATGGGTACCGCGCTGAAGGGTTGGCCGTTCTCCTCGGTGGTATCTTCAACACCTTCCCTTACACTGGATTCTCACAAAACGTTGGCTTGGTGAAATTATCTGGTATCAAGACTCGTCTTCCAATCTACTATGCGGCTGGTTTCCTTGTACTTCTAGGTCTCCTTCCTAAGTTTGGAGCTTTGGCACAAATCATTCCAAGTCCAGTTCTTGGGGGAGCGATGCTAGTCATGTTTGGTTTTGTATCGATTCAAGGGATGCAGATTCTTGCGCGTGTTGATTTTGAACACAATGAGCACAATTTCTTGATCGCTGCTGTATCGATTGCTGCAGGGGTTGGTTTGAACAACAGCACCCTCTTCAATGGCCTTCCAACAGGATTCCAAATGTTCTTTGCGAACGGAATTGTCGTTGCCAGTGTCTTGGCGATCGTTCTCAATGCTATTTTAAACCGCAACAAAAACTAATCTCACATGAACCGGAGGTCCTTGGATCTTCGGTTTTTTTGACTTTTAAAGAAACATATAGTAGAGTGGAAGAGGAGAAAATCTTATTTGATGAGAAGAGAGTTAGAATCATGTATGTAACCTATCACTTTAAAGAGCGCTTGCGCTTGTTTTTGAGTCTATTTTTGCCGATTTTAATCTACCAATTAGCCAATTATTCAGCCAGCTTTGTCGATACAGCCATGACTGGTCAGTACCGGACCCTTGATTTGGCTGGTGTTTCTACAGCTACCAGTCTGTGGAATCCATTTTTTACTTTCCTGACAGGGATTGTCTCTGCGCTGACGCCGATTGTTGGGCATCATTTAGGCAAGGGAAATAAAGAACGGATTGCTGGCGATTTTTACCAATTCCTCTATCTGTCATTTGGTATGGCCATTCTCTTAATAGGCTTTGTTTGGGGGATTGCGCCCATGATTCTCAGGCAGATCGGTTTAGAAAATGTTGTTGCCCAAATAGCCATTCGCTATTTATATTTCCTTTCTCTAGGAATCTTACCTTTGTTGCTCTTTAGTATCGTGCGGACCTTCCTCGATACTTTGGGAATGACGCGTCTATCCATGTACTTGATGCTCTTGCTCTTGCCTTTGAATGCTTGTTTTAACTATATCCTGATCTATGGGGCATTTGGTTTTCCTGAGATGGGAGGAGCAGGAGCAGGACTTGGAACCTCTCTGGCCTACTGGGTCTTGCTGGTTATTGCGGTTTTGATCTTGTGCAAGCATCCTAAGGTAGCACCTTTCCAATTATGGAAGCCGCAGCCTTATGATTTTAAAGGGATGAAAGAAGTATTGCGACTTGGGCTTCCAATCGGTGGAATTGTCTTTGCAGAAGTCATCATCTTCTCGCTCGTTGGTCTGTTAATGGCAAAATTCCCATCACTTACCATTGCGAGTCACCAATCAGCCATGAATTTTTCAACCCTGATGTATGCTTTCCCGGTTAGTATCTCCAGTACCATGGCGATTATCGTATCTTACGAACTGGGAGCAGGAAGACCAGAAGTGGTCAAACAATATTGCCGTTTGGGACGGCTGACAGCCTTTGGCTTTGCCATTGTCACCCTCGTCTTTCTCTATACATTCCGCTTCCAACTAGCAGGGCTATATGGCAAGGATCCAGTCTTTGTGCAGCAAACAGCGATTTTCATGACTTATAGCCTCTTTTTCCAAGTGGCTGATACTTTTGCAGCACCCCTACAAGGGATTTTGCGGGGTTATAAGGATACAACGGTTCCATTCTTATTAGGCGTTTTTAGTTATTGGTGTATCTCTATCCCACTAGGGATTTTCCTTGATCATGTGACCAACTTGGGTCCCTATGCTTATTGGATCGGCCTTATTTCTAGCCTTGTCGTGAGTGGAATTTGTTACCAGCTTCGGCTTTGGCAGATCGAAAAAAAGCAGGCAAACTAAAATGAAGTCTGGGAAACCAGGCTTTTTATGTGCCGTGAATATTATAAATTTTCTGAAAGTTCTTGACAATTGAGTTCAAAGTGGTAAGATTAGGAGGTAGAAATGAAGAACTAGAAGGAGAACAAGATGAGAAGTGATATGATCAAAATGGGGATCGACCGAGCACCAGCGCGTGGTCTCCTCTATGCAACAGGGCAAGTAAAATCAGCAAAAGATATGCAAAAGCCCTTTATTGCAATTTGTAACTCCTATATTGATATCGTTCCAGGGCATGTTCACTTGCGTGAATTAGCAGATATTGCCAAGGAAGCTATTCGCGAGGCCGGTGGGATTCCTTTTGAATTTAATACCATCGGTGTTGATGACGGAATCGCTATGGGCCATATCGGGATGCGTTATAGTTTGCCATCTCGCGAGTTGATCGCTGATACTGCTGAAACGGTCATCAATGCCCACTGGTTTGACGGTGTTTTCTATATTCCCAACTGTGACAAGATTACACCAGGAATGATTTTGGCAGCTATGCGGACCAATGTGCCTGCCGTATTTTGTTCTGGTGGCCCTATGAAGGGTGGCGTTGACATGACGGGGCATCAGGCGACTCTCTCAAGTTTGTTTGAAGCTGTAGGTACTTATCAAGCTGGTGATATGAGCATGGATGAGCTGGATTTCTTGGAAAAAAATGCTTGCCCAACTTGTGGCTCTTGCTCTGGTATGTTTACTGCCAACTCCATGAACTGTTTGATGGAAGTATTAGGCCTTGCTCTTCCAGGTAATGGTACCATCCTAGCTGTTTCGGATGAACGCCGCGAATTGGTTCGCCAAGCGGCCAAACAATTGGTTGAGAATATTAAAAAGGATATCCGTCCACGGGATATTGTGACCAAAGAAGCTATCGATGATGCCTTTGCGCTTGATATGGCCATGGGTGGTTCAACCAATACTGTTCTCCACACGCTTGCGATTGCGCGAGAGGCAGGGATTGACTATGATCTCAAAGATATCAACGAAATTGCCAAGAAGACACCTTATCTCTCTAAAATTGCACCTTCAAGTGTTTACACTATGCATGATGTGCACGAAGCTGGTGGTGTTCCAGCCATTATCAATCAGTTGATCAAAAAAGGTGCTATTAAGGGTGATCGTATTACAGTTACTGGTAAAACCTTGAAAGAAAACGTAGCTGGTGCGGAAATCAAAAATGAAGAAATTATCCATCCAATTGAGTATCCTATCTCACCAGTTGGTGGTTTGTCTATCCTTTACGGAAATATTGCTCAAGATGGAGCGGTTATCAAGGTCGGTGGTGTCGATCCATCTGTGACCACTTTCCGCGGTAAGGCTATTTGTTGCGATTCACAAGATCAAGCACTTGAGTTGATTGACAATGGAACAGTCAAGAAGGGACATGTCGTTGTCATTCGTTACGAAGGTCCGCAAGGTGGTCCTGGTATGCCAGAGATGCTTGCGCCAACTTCTAAGATTGTCGGACGCGGTCTTGGTAAGGATGTGGCTCTCATTACGGATGGTCGTTTCTCAGGAGCTACTCGTGGGATTGCGATTGGTCACGTTTCTCCAGAAGCAGCAGAAGGTGGTAATATCGCCTTAATCGAAGATGGGGATGAAATCGTGATTGATCTTCCAAATCGTACCCTTGATTTGCTTGTCGATGATGTAACGCTTGAAGAACGCCGTAAACACTTGAAACCTTTCAAATCTAAGATTTCAAGTGGATGGTTGCGCCGCTATACAGCCTTTGCTAAATCAGCTAATGTCGGCGGAACCTTGATGAGTGACGAAGAATTCGAAGAACGTAAAGCAGAACGTCAAGCACAAGAAAAATAAGAAAAAACCTTTCCTGCTATGTGTTATCACAAGCAAGAAAGGTTTTTTTAGTGGAAATATTATTTGGTGCGCATTTCACCTTGAGGGAAGTAGGTTCCTTCAGGCATATCATTAATGATAACGTGAACAGCTGACTGAGGAGCGCCAGTATTGCGGACAACAGCCTCCGTTACTTCTTTAGCGAGGGCTTTCTTTTGTTCCAAAGTGCGTCCTTCAAATAGATCAATTCGTACAAATGGCATATGGCCACCTCCTAAATTTTTTATAGGACTATTTTATCACATTTTGGGATACAAAGGTCAGCAAAATTATGGTAAAATGATAATGAAACACATTTTAGAGAGAACAGAAGGAAAATGGCACAATTATATTATAAATATGGGACCATGAACTCTGGTAAAACCATTGAGATTTTGAAGGTGGCCCATAATTATGAAGAGCAAGGCAAGAGCGTCGTCATCATGACCTCAGCAATCGATACGCGTGATGGATTTGGAGTTGTTTCTAGCCGGATCGGTATGAAACGGGAAGCCGTTGCGATCGAAGACGAAACCGATATCTTTGGCTTTATTAAAAACCAAGCAATCAAACCTTATTGTGTCTTAATCGATGAAGCTCAGTTTTTGAAACGCCACCATGTCTATGATCTGGCAAGAGTCGTTGATGAACTGGATGTGCCAGTGATGGCTTTTGGTCTCAAAAATGATTTTCGAAATGAACTCTTTGAAGGTTCCAAACACCTCCTCTTGTTAGCCGACAAGATCGAGGAGATCAAAACCATCTGCCAATACTGTTCTCGCAAGGCGACCATGGTTTTGCGTACCCAAGCAGGTAAACCTGTCTATGATGGAGAGCAGATCCAGATCGGTGGACACGAGACCTATATCTCCGTTTGCCGCAAACATTATTTTAATCCAGACATACCAACTGAAAGCGTCTAGAACGTTTTAGAGAGGATAATAATGTCTATTTGTTTAAAAGATGTTACAATAGAGAATTATTTTGACGTTTTAAATCTAGAAGTTCATCCAAACCAAAGGAATTTTATTGCATCCAATTCCATTAGTTTAGCTGAAGCCTATGTATATGATAAAAATGGTGATTTTATAGCTCCCTTAGCAGTTTATGATAAGGTAGTATTGGTTGGTTTTGTTATGATTGCCTATGACCAGAAAATTGGGATCAGCAAGGGGAACTACTTGTTATTTCGTTTTATGATCGATAAACGATTTCAAGGTTTAGGCTATTTTAAACCGACTATGGATGCGGTCATTGACTTTGTTCGAACAGAGCCAGCTGGAAAAGCAACAAGTCTTTGGTTATCTTATGAACCGGAAAATAATCAAGCGAGATCTTGCTATCTCCATTATGGATTTAAAGAAACTGGCGAAGTCATAGAAAACGAAATTGTAGCAATCTATGATCTAACAACCAAGAATTAAGGAGCAAACATGAATATCTATGATCAACTACAAGCTGTAGAAGACCGATACGAAGAGTTAGGAGAATTATTGAGTGACCCCGATGTGGTCTCTGATACCAAACGCTTTATGGAGCTTTCAAAAGAAGAGGCTTCCACTCGTGATACGGTGACAGCATACCGTGAGTACAAACAAGTCCTTCAAAACATTGTCGACGCTGAGGAAATGATTAAGGAAGCAGGCGGCGATGCGGACTTGGAAGAAATGGCCAAGCAAGAGCTAAAAGATGCTAAGGCTGAAAAAGAAGAGTACGAAGAAAAACTGAAGATCTTACTTCTTCCAAAAGATCCAAACGATGACAAGAACATTATCTTGGAAATCCGTGGAGCAGCTGGAGGAGACGAAGCCCAATTGTTTGCTGGCGACCTCTTGCAGATGTACCAAAAATATGCGGAAAGCCAAGGCTGGCGCTTTGAAGTCATGGAAGCCTCTTACAATGGCGTTGGCGGGATCAAAGAAGTAGTGGCCATGGTTTCTGGTCAATCGGTCTACTCGAAACTCAAGTATGAATCTGGTGCCCACCGGGTACAACGGGTCCCTGTGACGGAAAGCCAAGGTCGTGTCCATACCTCTACAGCAACCGTTCTGGTCATGCCAGAAATTGAAGAAGTTGAGTACGACATTGATCCAAAAGACCTTCGGATTGATATCTACCACGCATCTGGTGCGGGTGGACAAAACGTCAACAAGGTTGCAACAGCCGTTCGTATCGTCCACTTGCCAACCAATATCAAGGTAGAGATGCAGGAAGAACGGACCCAACAGAAGAACCGTGAAAAAGCCATGAAGATCATCCGTGCGCGTGTGGCTGACCACTTCGCTCAGATTGCCCAAGACGAGCAAGACGCAGAGCGGAAGTCAACTATCGGTACTGGTGACCGTTCAGAGCGGATCCGGACTTATAACTTCCCTCAAAACCGTGTGACTGATCACCGGATTGGTTTGACCCTTCAAAAACTGGATACTATCTTATCTGGTAAATTAGATGAAGTGGTCGATGCTTTGGTCTTGTATGATCAAACACAAAAACTAGAAGAGTTGAACAAATAATGTTGTTGGGATCATTATTAGCCCAGTATGAAGAAGAATTAATAGCCGTTGGAGAGGAAGCAGAAAGCCTCTCCTTCGCGTATCGAGCTTTAAAAAACTGGACCTTTACAGACTTTGTCCTTGCCTTGCAAAAAGAAGTGGAAGTAGAGGATCAGGCCTTGCTTCTATCCATCTTTGAGCAGTTGAAACATCACATCCCTGCCCAATATATTATTGGGAGCGCAGAATTTTGTGGCCATGTTTTTACAGTTGATAAGCGCGTGCTGATTCCACGCCCAGAGACTGAGGAGTTGGTGACTCTCATACTTGAGGAAAACGATGGAGAAGCCTTACGAGTTCTGGATATCGGAACAGGAAGTGGTGCCATTGCCATTAGCTTAGCCCTCGCTAGACCTAACTGGCAGGTTCAAGCTACTGATGTGTCAGAAATGGCTTTGGAGCTTGCTCAAGAAAATGCTCAACAATTAGAAGCAGTCCTTTCCTTTAAATCTTCAGATGTATTGGATGCTCTAAAAGGTCCTTACGACTTGATTGTTTCCAATCCACCCTATATCTCACGGGACGATGTAGAAGAAGTTGGAGCTAACGTTTTAGCATCTGAACCCCACTTAGCTCTCTTTGCGGATCGTGATGGATATGCCATCTACGAAAAGATTGCCCAGCAAGCACCAAGTGTTTTAATACCAGATGGAAAGATCTATCTAGAAATCGGCTATAAACAAGGAGAAAAAGTAAAGGAGCTCTTTCAAGAAGCTTTTCCCAACAAACGAGTTCGCGTTCTGAAAGACCAATTTGGACAGGATAGAATGGTGGTGGTGGACAATGGATCTATTTGAGAAAGAATTAGAAGCTGGCCGGGCAGTCATTCTACCAACTGAAACCGTCTATGGTATTTTTGCCAAAGCTTTGGATCAAGAGGCAGTTGATTATATTTACGAATTAAAACGTAGACCGAGAGAGAAAGCTCTAAACTTGAATGTAGCTGACGAAGAAGATGTTCGAATTTATTCGAAAAATCAACCTAGCTATTTAACAAAACTGATTGAATCATTTTTACCTGGGCCTTTAACTATTATTCTTCAGGCTAATGAAAAGGTGCCAGAATGGATTCATTCAGGGATGTCTACGGTTGGCTTTCGGATGCCAGCCCATCCAAAGACCTTGGAATTAATTCGTAAATATGGTCCTTTAGTTGGTCCTTCTGCAAATCTATCTGGACATGCTAGCGGAACAAAGTATGAAGCTATTGTAAAAGAATTTGATCAGGTAATTCCTGGCTTTGAGGACGATGCTTTCCTTACTGGGCAAGATTCGACTATCCTAGATATTTCTGGTTCCAAAGCGAGGATTTTACGACAAGGTTCGATTACGAAAGCTGACTTGCTTGCACAAGTGCCCGAGCTTTCTTTTGAGGAAGATGACCTTCCTCTGTCATAATGTATATAAAAAATTATTTAATAAGGAGTAGACCTATGATTTTTGATAAAGAAGATTACAAAGCCTATGATGCAGACCTATGGAATGCTATTTCCAAAGAAGAGGAACGCCAACAAAACAATATCGAGTTGATTGCTTCTGAAAATGTCGTCTCTAAGGCGGTTATGGCAGCGCAAGGGTCTATTCTGACCAATAAATATGCAGAAGGTTATCCAGGTCGCCGTTACTACGGTGGGACTGATGTCGTAGATGTCGTCGAAAGCCTGGCCATCGAACGCGCTAAGGAAATTTTTGGGGCTAAGTTTGCCAATGTTCAACCCCACTCAGGTAGTCAGGCCAACTGTGCTGCCTATATGGCCTTGATTGAACCTGGTGACACTGTCATGGGGATGGATCTAGCTGCCGGTGGGCATTTGACGCACGGAGCTTCTGTGAGCTTCTCTGGTCAAACTTATAACTTTGTGTCCTATAGTGTAGATCCGGAAACAGAACTCTTGGATTTTGACGCCATCTTAAAACAAGCCCAAGAAGTCAAACCAAAACTCATTGTTGCTGGTGCCTCAGCCTACTCTCACATTATTGATTTCTCAAAATTCCGTGAAGTTGCAGATGCAGTAGGAGCTAAGCTCATGGTTGATATGGCCCATATTGCTGGTCTAGTTGCAGCAGGTCTTCACCCGAGTCCAGTTCCTTATGCCCATATCACGACAACAACCACTCACAAGACCCTTCGTGGTCCTCGTGGTGGCTTGATCTTGACTAATGACGAGGAGTTAGCTAAGAAAATTAACTCTGCCATCTTCCCTGGTATTCAAGGAGGACCACTAGAGCATGTTGTTGCAGCTAAAGCCGTTGCTTTCAAAGAAGCGTTGGATCCTGCCTTTAAAGAGTATGCAGCTAACGTGATTAAGAACAGTCAGGCTATGGCTGATGTCTTCTTGCAAGATCCTGATTTCCGTGTCATTTCAGGCGGAACTGAGAACCACCTTTTCCTTGTCGATGTGACTAAAGTCGTTGAAAATGGGAAAGTGGCGCAAAACTTACTGGACGAGGTCAACATTACCCTCAACAAGAACTCTATTCCTTATGAAACCTTGTCTCCATTTAAGACCAGTGGGATTCGGATTGGTGCAGCAGCCATCACTGCTCGCGGTTTTGGTGAAAAAGAAAGTCGCACCGTTGCTGAACTCATGATCAAAGCGCTGAAGAATGCAGATAAAGAAGCAGTATTAGAAGAGGTGCGTGCTCAAGTCAAAGCCTTGACAGATGCCTTCCCACTTTACGAGGACTAAATCATCTTATGGATATTTACGTAAAGAAAGCCATCATTCATCAATTCATCCCAGATGATACCGATCTCTATCTGGCAGATAAATTCCTCAATATCACGCCTAAAATTGAGGAATACTTGCGCAAGAAGATTGAGCGAGTTTATTCCGATGAAGCCAGGACCGGTATTTTCGAAGAGGACAATCCTTTTCTTGAGATGATTTCAGATGATCTGTTAGAAACATCTGTCGCAGTAGCGAATCGTTGGAAGGAAGAATTTGTCGTCTCTGAGAATCAAAAGACCAACGATTTGGTGTTCATTCAATTCTCAAAAGAAGGGGTAGACCATTTTGCCTTTCTTCGGATTGCCTTACGGGAAACACTGACCCATCTTGGCGATGAAGTGGACAATCCGATCAAGCTGACGCAAAATAATCTACCTGGTTTTGGCACTGGTGCTGATGAGGCCTTGGTCATCAATCTTCAAAGCCGCAAATACCACTTGATTGAAAAACGGATCAAGTACAACGGGACGTTCTTGAACTATTTTTCTGAGAATCTGTTGCAGGCGCAACCCAAGATCTCTCCTAAAAAATCGATCAAGGCACTAGAAAAAACAGCCCAGAAGATTGCGGAAAGCTTCAACACAGATGATTTTCAATTTCAATCAAAGGTTAAATCAGCTATTTTTAACCATATTGAGGAAGAAAATAAACTCTCTCCTGAGAAATTAGCGAATGATCTCTTCGATGATAATCTGACAGCTCGCCTCAGTTTTATTGACCAAGTCAAAGAAGCTGTACCAGAGCCTGTCACTTTTGAAGAGATTGATGCAAGTCGCCAGTTGAAGAAGTTCGAAAATCAGAAATTGTCATTGTCAAATGGAATTGAACTGATCGTTCCGAATAATGTCTATGAAGATGCAGAATCTGTTGAATTTATTCTAAACGAGAATGGGACCTATTCTATTTTGATCAAAAATATTGAGGATATACAGAGTAAATAATGATTAAACGTATAGTGAAGATCTTCTTATTCATCTTACTAATATTTGGAATCTACAAGGGAATTCAGATCCATCATGACGTCAAACAAGTCATGCAGTACCGCTCCCTGGTTAGAGAAGTCCTTGCTGAGGAGGACACCACGGCCAATGAAAACCTCATTCTTGCTATGATCTATACGGAGACCAAAGGTCGAGAAGACGATGTCATGCAGGCGAGTGAGAGTGCAAGTGGTGAGACCAATACTATTAGTGATAATAAGGCCAGTATTCGCCAAGGAATTCAAACTCTTTCAGATGAGTTAAAAGAAGCCAAGAAAAAAGGCGTTGATAGCTGGACTGCGGTTCAAGCCTATAATTTTGGGAAAGACTACATCGATTACGTCGCAAAACACGGTGGAACCAATTCCCTAGAGTTGGCCCGCGCTTATTCACGGGATGTAGTAGCGCCAAGTCTTGGCAATGTAACCGGTGAAACTTATCTTTACCTCCACCCTATCTCTCTTTTAAACGGGATGGAACTCTACATTAATGGGGGTAACATTTATTATTCCCGTTTAGTAGAAACCAATATGACGATTATGAAGTTATTTTCATGGTTTTAATCAATCAATTCAGAGGTCGGACAAGTAGTCTGGCCTCTTATCTATCTCCTTAATTGTTCGATCTTTTGTGTATTTTGGCTCTTTCATTCTCAATATTTTGAAATCATTGAATAGCTATGATAAAATACTAGTTAGTTTTAAATTATCTTGAGGAGTTCCTATTGAACAAAAAATCATTCTACGGGCTGCTTTTGGGGTTGATTCTCCTATGTATCTCATTTTTTGGGAAGTATCAACAAAAAACGCATCTGGACCACACGAATTACCTACAAAGTAGTCGTCCTACCTTATTTTTTCATGGTTATGGATCGAGTGCCAATGCAGAAAAACATATGACAGATGCGGCAAAAAAAGCAGGGGTGACACAAACCGTCATCACTGCAAACGTGGCTGAAGATGGGCAGGTAAGGCTGACAGGGACCATTCCAAAAGGTGCAGTCAATCCAATTATCAAAGTGGAATACCAAAACAATCGCACGCCCGATCCAAAAGTCATCAGCAATTATGCCTATCAGGTAGTCAAAAAGCTTCAAGACACCTATCATTTCAAAGAAATGAACCTTGTCGCTCATTCTATGGGAAATATGTCTGTCTTATATTATCTTCTAGAACATGGAAGTGATGAGAATTTACCAAAAATTATCAAGCAGGTCGCCATTGCAAACCATGTTGCTGGACTCGAAGGGATGAACCTACCCCAGGGGTTGACTCTAGATACGCAAACTGGTAAACCCTCCGCAATGAATGAGCAGTACCAGCATCTTTTAGCTCTTCGGGAAGTCTATCCTGAAAATCAAATCGATGTGCTTAATATCTATGGTGATATCGGTGGAGAGACGGATGGATCGGTTCTCAATGTTTCTTCGAAAGCCCTTCGCTACCTAGTAGTAGAGCGCGCAAAAAGCTACCGTGAAGAAAAGATTGATGGTAAAGGTGCCCAGCATAGCCAACTTCATGAAAATCCAATAGTAGATAAGCTGTTGATCCAGTTTCTTTGGGGAAAATAAAAATGTCATGCATTCTTAAAAAAACTGTAAGCTAGTTTTAAGAAATCAACTGTATAATGAAAATTGAAGTGGGTAAACTCTTTATTTACTTCTTTTTTCATCTCTAGTGAGGTGAGAAAGGTAATAAGAGATGCCCGGAGTTGATTTGAGTTAGAAAGAAGAAAAAGATGAAATTAAAGAAGATTGCATTGTTTGTAACGACGACTTTAGCCTTATTTACAGCTGTCCCTCGGGTTTCTGCAGATAGCAATGTGCAGAAAGTCATTGACGAAACCTATGTCAAACCAGACTATGTTTTGGGCTATTCACTAGACCAAAGTCAAATCGAACAAACTTTGAGTCTCTTGAACTACGATAGTTCGAAAGATAAAGAAGAGTGGAAGACCATGACACAAGAGGTTTATTCTTCGATTATGAACGTTGCCAACGATGATAGTTTGGAACTTTATTCCTCTGTTAAAATTCAAAAATTGGGCAAAAATAAGCCACTAGAAGTGAATATCGTGACACCTCAAAACATCACCAAGGTCACTGCAGATATGTATCGTAATGCAGCCGTTACACTTGGATTGCAGCATGCTCAAATTACAGTAGCTTCTCCTATACAGGTGACTGGTGAAAGTGCCTTGGCTGGTATTTATTACTCGCTTGAGAAAAATGGTGCCAAGGTTTCTCAAGAAAGCAAAGATCTGGCCCAAGAAGAGTTAAAAACTCTATCCGGGATCAATGAAGAAAACGCTGGTAAGAAAAACTTCGATGCTGATAAGTTAAACGTAGCATTGACCGACATTAAAACAGCAGTAGCCAATGCCAAACAGAATAATCAGGATTTAAGCAAGGATGATATTCGAAAGATCGTCGAAGAAACCCTGAAAAATTATAAGTTAGATACAACTGTGACGGGTAACCAAGTCAATTTGATCGTAAATTTCGCAGTCAACCTTTCAAAGAGTAGCGTCATTAGCAGCAAAAGCTTTACGAAGACCTTGTCGGATCTGAAAGATAGTATCGTAGACAAGGCAGGCGATACCTTTAATAATATCAATCTCAATTTTGATACAAATGCTATTCTAAAAGACAGTGGAAACTTCTTTACAAATGCGTGGAATGCCATTGCCGGATTCTTCGGAGCCATCTGGAATGCCATCGTCAAATTTTTTAGTGGATTAGTTGGATAAAAATAGTACGAAAGCACTCCTGACAAGAAGTCAGAGTGCTTTTTGTGTGATTTCCTATTTTTATACTTAATTAGATATTTTATGTTAGGCTCGTGAATCAAGGTCCCCCGGACCTTTAACTCGCTCTGTTATTTCTAAGCTCGTAAAAAAAAGGTCCCCCGGACCTTTTTTTTATTCCCACTCTACAGTTGCAGGTGGTTTACTTGTGATATCATAGACGATGCGGTTAACGTGGTCAACTTCGTTTACGATACGGACTGAGATTTTTTGGAGAACTTCCCAAGGAATTTTAGCGAAGTCAGCTGTCATTCCATCGATAGAAGTGATAGCGCGGATAGCGATAGTGTAGTCGTAAGTACGGCCGTCTCCCATAACACCTACTGAACGAACGCCAGTGTTAACAGTGAAGTATTGCCAGATATCGCGGTCAAGACCAGCTTTAGCGATTTCTTCACGAAGGATAGCATCTGACTCACGAACAGTTTCGAGTTTTTCTTCAGTGATTTCCCCCATAACACGGATCGCAAGACCAGGTCCTGGGAATGGTTGGCGCCATACGATGTGGTCTGGCATGCCAAGCTCAGTACCAAGCGCACGAACTTCATCTTTATAAAGAGTGTTCAGTGGCTCGACCAGTTCAAATTGCATATCTTCTGGAAGTCCACCCACATTGTGGTGAGACTTGATGGTTTGAGCAGTATCCGTACCAGACTCGATCACGTCAGTGTAGAGAGTTCCTTGCGCCAAGAATTTCACATCTTTGAGTTTGCTTGCTTCGTCATCAAAGACATAAACAAACTCGTTCCCGATGATCTTCCGTTTTTGTTCTGGATCAGATACGCCAGCCAATTTGTCTAAGAAACGTTTGGCAGCATCTGCTTTGACGATGTTCAAACCAAACTTGCCACCAAGCATTTCCATCACTTGATCGGCTTCGCCTTTACGAAGAAGACCGTGGTCTACAAAGATACAGATCAATTGATCGCCGATAGCTTTTTGAAGGAGAACCCCAACAACAGAAGAGTCAACACCACCTGAAAGACCAAGAAGGACACGTTTGTCTCCGACGGTTTCACGGATTTTTTTGATCTGCATGTCAATGAAGTTGTCCATGGTCCAGTCACCTTTAGCCCCACAGATGTTCAAGGCAAAGTTACGCAAGATGTCATAACCGTGAACAGAGTGACGAACCTCAGGGTGGAATTGGATTCCATAGATTTTCTTGTCTGGATCTTCAATGGATGCAAATGGACAGTCAGCAGAAGTACCAGTGCGGATAAAGTCAGCCGGAATTTCTGTAACAGCATCTCCATGACTCATCAAGACCAATTGTTTGTCTGGTGTGCCGGCAAAAAGAGCAGAAGACTCTGTCAAAGTCAATTCAGATTGACCATATTCGCGGTTACCAGCATCACCTGCAGGAACGACCTTCCCGCCCAATTTATGGGTCAATAATTGCATCCCGTAACAGATTCCAAGGATTGGAATACCGAGTTCGAAAATTTCAGGATCGATATCAAAAGAACCTTCCTCGTATACAGAGTTTGGTCCGCCTGAAAGAACGATCCCAACTGGATTGATTGCACGAACTTCATCAGCAGAAATCTTGTGGCTCTTCAACTCTGAGAAGACACCAATTTCACGAATCCGACGTGAAATAAGCTGATTGTATTGGCTGCCGTAGTCAAGCACAATGATTTTTTCAACATCATGCAAATCAGTTGATAGGTTTGTCATCTTATCCCCTTCTTAAAGAAATTTACTTTCCTCTATTCTAACACAAAAGCCTTGTCTTTACCAATCTCTGATTGAAGAATTAGGAATTTTACGCTACAATAGAGATAACACAGAGAAAGAGCAAGGTTATGATTCCAGCTTACATTCAAATTCATGATCAGATTAAGTCTGAGATTGATCAAAAAATATGGAAAATCGGGGAGCGTCTTCCCAGCGAACGCGATCTAGCTGAGAAATTTCAAGTGAGTCGGATGACGCTTCGTCAGGCTATTACCCTTCTGGTTGAAGAAGGAGTGCTTGAAAGACGTGTAGGAAGTGGTACCTTTATCACCAGCACGCGCGTTCAAGAAAAAATGCGAGGCACAACCAGTTTTACAGAGATTATGAAATCGCAAGGCAAGGAACCTTCTAGCCAAGTGATTTCTTACCGGAAAACCATTCCTAGCCTCCAAGAAGTGGACAAATTGGGCATTGATAAGACAGAAACCATCATTCGGATGGAACGGGTCCGGTATGCTGATGGGATCCCTGTTGTTTATGAAGTGGCCTCTATTCCAGAGAAATTTATTAAGAATTTCAATCGCGAAGAGGTTACCAGCCATTTCTTCCAAACCTTGGAGCGTCATGGTTATAAGATTGGAAAGTCGCACCAGACCATCTATGCGCGATTGGCCAAGGATAAGATTGCGGACTATTTACAGATTTCAAAAGGCCAGGCTATTTTAGGTCTGACACAGGTTTCTTATTTTGAAGATGGGACGGCTTTTGAGTATGTAAAAAGTCAGTATGTCGGCGAGCGGTTCGAATTTTATTTGGAAAATAACTAGGCTCGCAAATCGTAAAAATAGAAAACTCTTCAAATGTCCGAGGCAGATTCTCCGGGCATTTGGGAGCTTTTTTAGTGAGAACTCATTCTTTCTAAATAGTGATAGTAAAGGCAACATTGATAATTTTTAAAAATTTTTAAAAAAAATTTTATTTTTTCTTCAATTTTTGATTTTTTTTACGAATTAATAGATAGATGCAGGTTTTAAAGCTTAAATAAGAGATATAAGGCAGGAAAAAATGAAAAAAATTAAAATTGATGTGGTAGCTGTTCCCTTGAGTGGGCATCTGTACCCAACTTTAAATCTCGTTAAACCCTTATTAGATGATCCAACTATGGAAATCCGAGTTTTCACGGGTCCTCAGAAAAAAGCCGTCGCAGAAAGTCTCGGCTTCACAGTCGTTCCGATTCTAGAGGACAAAGTAGAAGAGTTTGAACGTGCGGCTAATAACGATAAGAAACACAATCTATTTTCAGCTTATCGGCAATTGTCTAGGAGTCTTGATTTGATTAATCATGTATCGGATCAATTGCTAGAGGAGTGGCGTGTCAATCGTCCAGATATTGTCATTGCTGACTTTATCACTCTATCAGCTGGTTTTGTGGCAGAACAGTTAGAAATTCCTTGGATTACCACCATGGCGACCCAATTTGCAATCGAAACTCCTTATGGTCCTCCTTGCTTCTTCGGAGGGATGGGAGTCGCGCGCACAAAGAAGGAAGAGAAGATCCAAGCACTATGCCGTAAACTCACGCGCATTGGAAAATACTGTGGCGCCTTCCTCTTACGCAAACGCTTAAAACGTTACAATTTCAAGTTGTACAATCAAAATGGAGTGGAGACCATCTACTCTCCTTATGCCATCTTTGGAATTGGTATGATGGAGCTTGAGTTGAAAACACATTTCCCTCATCAATATGCCTGGCTTGGCCCTTTGGGGACTTCTCTTGAAAAAGCTGAAGATTATCCTTTAGATCTCCGTCCTTACGACGACAAGACGAAGGTACTCGTGACATGTGGAACCCAGTTGCCTTGGGCAAAGGAGAATTTGCTAGAACAAACCAAGCATTTGGCCAAAGAGCATCCAGAATGTCACTTTTTCGTCACCTTAGGTGATGGGGCAAAAGACTTTTCTGAAGAAGAAGTAGCACCAAATGTGACGGTTGTCTCATATCTGCCCTACAAAGAATATATTCCGCAGATGGACTATGTCATTCATCATGGAGGAGCTGGAATCTTTTATCAATGTATCGAATTTAAAAAACCAGCCTTGATCTTGCCACATGATTATGACCAATTTGACTATGCGATTCGAGGAGTAGAAGCAGGAATTGCTTTTCAAGCTCATCGCAATCGCACCGAAGAGATTCAAGCAGGTTTCAATGCCCTATTAGAAAAAGAATCTTGGGAAAAGTTAGAGAGACTAAACAAACTTTCAAAAACCTACAAGCCGTTGGACACCTTGGAGTTTGAGATTCAACGGTTATTAAGACGTGGAACGGATGGAAAACTATGAAAATTCTTGTAACAGGTGCGACTGGCTTCCTTGGAAAATACGTGATCGAAGAGTTATTAGATCACGACTATTCCATTGTAGCTTTTGGCCGAAACGAAAAAAATGGGAAGGCTCTGGAAGGTGAGCGCGTCCAATTTATCAAAGGGGATTTGAGCTCTATTGAGGAATTAAGACAAGCCTTTCAGTCTGTTGATGCTGTAGTTCATGCAGGAGCTTTATCCACTGCCTGGGGACCTTGGAAGGCCTTCTATCAGGCGAATGTAGTTGGCACTCAAAATGTCCTTGAATTGTGCCGTGAATATGCGGTAAAACGCTTGGTTTACGTATCTTCTCCTAGTATTTACGCGGCTGGAAAAGATCAATTAAACATCATGGAAAGTGATGCTCCAAAAGAAAATCACCTCAACAATTATATCCGAAGCAAATTGGTGTCTGAAAAACTTTTTTCTGACTATCCGGATGTGCCAAGTATCATCTTGCGTCCTAGAGGATTATTTGGTGTGGGGGATACCAGTATTTTGCCTCGTGTCTTACGCCTCAGTCGAAAAATTGGAATTCCTTTGATTCGAGGAGGAGAGCAACTCATGGATATGACCTGCGTGGAAAATGTTGCCCTAGCCATTCGCTTGGCTCTGGAAGCAAAAGAAGCTCACGGACAAGTTTATAATATTACAAATGGGGAACCAAAGTCCTTTAAGTATTTGATCGAAACAACATTAAAGGGATTGGGAGAACCGATTCGCTATCGGAAAATTCCGGCAGGTCTTGTAGCAGGTGCGGCCTATAGCCTTGAAGGGGTATATCGTTTATTCCATCTGAAAGCTGAACCTCCATTGACTCGCTATACCTATTATCTCCTTCGATATAGCCAAACCCTCGATATTCAAAAGGCCCAAACCGAACTTGGCTACTATCCAAAAATGACTATTGAAGAAGGGATTGACAACTATGTCCAACATGATCAAGCGCATTGATTATTTTCCAGCAGGCTATTGTAGCAGTCATTCTGGTCTCTTATTTAAAGGAATTCCAAATGAAAAAATGCAATTTCCTGCAGGTGTCTTTTTGATTCAGCACCGTGAAAAAGGTTATATTTTGTACGATACCGGCTATCACTACGAGATTAAGAAAAAAGCTCGGTATTTCTGGTACCGTCTAGCCACCCCAATGCAGATGAAAAAAGAAGACCAGATCGATTATTTATTGCATGAGCGTGGGATTGACCCGGCATCCATTTCCTATGTGATTCTTTCGCATCTGCACCCTGATCATCTCGGCGGAGCAGCCCTTTTCCCAAATGCTCATTTCTTTGTCACCCAGGAAGTCTATGAGGTGTACCAAAAACCGAAGTTTAAAGATCTGATTTTTAAAGAGTTTTTGCCAGCTGACTTCAAGGATCGGGTGACTTGTCTCAAAGCAAATCAAAGGCATCCAGCTTTCCCTTACCGCCCGACTGCGGATCTTTTTGGGGATGGGAGCATTCTTGTTTCGTCCATCGATGGGCATGCGAGAGGGCAAGGCTGTCTTTATCTGGATGAGCTCAAGCTCTTTATTGGAGCAGATCTTTCTTGGGGAGTGGACCTCTTGCCTTACACACGGCAAATGCGACTGATCCCTTCCTTGGTTCAGGATGATAAGAAGGCTTATTTAAAAGGAGCTGATTTTCTGGAGACACTCTTGCAAGATGGTATTCAAGTTGTTGTCAGCCACGACCCGCAAGATCGGATTGAAAGGATTTTAAATGAAAAAAACAGTCTTTCTGAAAACCTTTATTGAAACCAGATGGTGCCACCGATTCCGTTCAAAAGAGGCCTTGAAGCGATACCAAGATAAGCAATTGGCACGCTACCATGCATTTATCACTTCTCAATCTCCCTATTTTCAAACCCATTCTCCCGAATCCTTTGGAACGATGGATAAATCGTTTATGATGACACATTTCAATGAACTCAATACCCTAGGGGTGGATCGAGATCAGGCTTTAGAAATGGCGATTCGCGGAGAACAGACGCGAGATTTTACTGAGATGAATGGAGAAGTAGCAGTAGGCTTGTCTTCTGGGACTTCAGGCCACCGAGGAGTTTTTGTCACCACAGAAAAAGAAAGAAGCATGTGGGCTGCAGCGATCTTAGCCAAGATGCTACCGAAAGGAAAACTGTTTGGTCATCGCATTGCCTTTTTCTTACGAGCGGACAATGAACTTTATCAAACCATTAATTCAGGCCTTATTCGCTTGGAATATTTTGATATTTTCAAGGATAGCAAGGAGCATTTAGAGCGTCTCAAAGACTATCAACCAACCATTGTGGTCGCACCAGCTTCAACCTTGATTGAGTTAGCCAACTATGTCAGCAATCAGCAACTTGCGATTCAACCTGTCAAGGTTGTTTCTGTCGCAGAGATCCTAGAAGATCGAGATGCACAGACCATCGCCAAAGCTTTTCAACTAGACAAGGTTGATCAGGTCTATCAAGCGACAGAGGGATTTTTAGCTTGTACCTGTTCAGAAGGCAATCTACATCTCAACGAAGATATTTTGTCTGTCGAAAAAGAGTATCTTGATGATAGCCGCTTTTATCCGATTATTACGGATTTCAAACGAACCAGTCAACCTATCTATCGCTACCGCCTCAATGATATTTTGGTGGAAGAAAAGTCTCCTTGCCCTTGTGGTTCCGTCTTTACTCGAATCGCAAAGATCGAAGGACGATCGGACGATATCTTCTATTTCAATAAAGAAGATGGCAGTAGCCAGATAATCTATCCGGATTTTATTCGACGGTGCATTCTCTTTGTCGAAAATATTCAGGACTATCAAGTAACTCAGTTGGCAGATGGATCCATTACCATTGCCTTGAGTCACCGGACAGAGTCTATGGAGCAAGCGATCTTTGCTCAATTTGAACTCTTAGCTCAGCAAAAACAATTCATTCTCCCAAGTATTCAATTTATCGATTACCAATGGGACCCAACACGTAAATTAAAACGTGTTCAACGACTTCAATAAAAGGAGAATCCTATGACTACTGTAAAAAGACATTTGCAAATTAAAGGCTATGGAACAGCGCTTCCAGCTCATACCGTAACTTTCAAAGACCAGACTCGTTACCGCGTGAAAGAAGGAGAAGAAACACAGATTGATCTTGCAGCGCGTGCGATTGAAGTGGCTTTAAACCATGCGGGGCTTGAAATGGCAGACATCGACTGCCTGGTTTCGGCTAGTGCGGTTGGAGTTCAGCCCATTCCTTGTACAGCTGCTTTGATCCATGAGCGCGTGGCCAAGGGACTGACGATTCCTGCTATGGATATCAATACCACTTGTACCAGTTTTGTATCTGCTTTAAGCACTGTTTCTTATCTGATTGAAGGTGGTGAATACCGTCGGGTTCTGATTGTATCTAGTGAAGTAGGAAGCCTAGGGCTAAATCCCAAACAAAAAGAAAGCTTTGAATTGTTTAGTGATGGAGCTGCAGCCTTTATTTTTGAAGCAACAAAGGAAGATAAAGGAATCATTGCCAGTATGCAACGTACCTGGTCTGAGGGAGCCCATGATACTGAAATTCGTGGTGGTTTGACAGCTTATCATCCGAAATTGTACTCTGAAGCAACCAAGACTGATTTCATGTTTGATATGAAAGGGAAGAAGATTCTTTTGCTTTCTGCCCGTGTTATTCCAGAAATGTTCCAAGAATTCCAAGAGAAATCAGGCATTTCTAAAGATGCTGTAGACTACATTATCCCTCACCAAGCAAGTCGTGCCTTACCACTCGTCATGGACAAATTGGGAGTTGGCAAAGACAAATACCTCAATATTGTCAGTGATTATGGAAATATGGTTTCGGTGGCCGTGCCTTTCGGCCTAGCCTATGCACTGGATCATGGCTATGTGAAGGAAGGAGATACCACCTTCTTGATGGGAACTGCAGCTGGGATGACGGTCAATATGTTGGCACTGAAACTCTAATGATGTATCCTCTTATTTCAAGCTCAAAAAGCATCAAGTCCCGCTAGTCTTTAGCGGGCTTTTTTGATATAATGAAAGGTATGGAAATTGAGAAAACCAACCGAATGAATGCGCTCTTTGAGTTTTATGCAGCGCTCTTGACGGACAAGCAGATGAATTATATCGAGCTCTATTACGCAGATGACTACAGCTTGGCTGAGATTGCAGAAGAGTTTGGAGTGAGCCGTCAAGCGGTCTATGACAATATTAAACGTACAGAAAAGATTTTGGAAGATTACGAAATGAAACTCCATATGTATTCCGATTACATTGTACGTAGCCAGATTTTTGATCAGATTTTAGAACGCTATCCGGAAGATACTTTTCTACAAGAGCAGGTTGAAATTTTATCAAGCATTGACAATCGGGAGTGATTATGGGCAGTCTGGTCATTTATCAAGGAATACCTTGCAAACTATTAGTCGCAGAGGAAGTATTTCCTACTCGACTACAGATTATCTCGCCCAATGATATCTCCAAGGCTATGCAAATAGGTTTTAGCTGTTGGGGATATCCAAATGAAATCATGAAAGAAGTCACACCCGAAGAACTAGAATGTTTGCAACATTTCGGACGATTTCCACTGAATTGAAAAAATAGGAGAAAATAATGGCATTTGAAAGTTTAACTGAACGTTTACAGAACGTCTTTAAAAATCTTCGTAAGAAAGGGAAAATCTCTGAAGCGGATGTCCAAGAGGCAACCAAAGAGATTCGTCTAGCCCTCTTAGAGGCCGACGTTGCCCTTCCTGTTGTAAAAGACTTCATCAAACGCGTCCGCGAGCGGGCTGTAGGTCATGAAGTCATCGAAACCTTGAACCCTGCCCAACAAATCGTCAAGATTGTCGATGAAGAATTGACAGCCATTTTGGGTTCAGAAACAGCAGAAATTATCAAATCTCCAAAGATTCCAACCATTATCATGATGGTCGGTCTTCAAGGGGCTGGTAAAACAACCTTTGCGGGTAAATTGGCCAACAAATTGGTCAATGAAGAAAACGCACGTCCTTTGATGATTGCGGCCGATATCTATCGTCCAGCAGCCATCGACCAGTTGAAGACCCTTGGTCAACAGATCAATGTTCCTGTCTTCTCACTTGGTACAGAAGTCCCTGCAGTTGAGATCGTTCGTCAAGGTTTGGAGCAGGCGAGAGCCAATCACAATGATTATGTCTTGATCGATACGGCTGGTCGTCTGCAAATCGATGAAAAACTTATGGGCGAGTTGCGGGATGTTAAAGCCCTTGCCGAGCCAAATGAAATCCTCTTGGTTGTCGATGCCATGATTGGTCAAGAAGCAGCCAATGTGGCGCGTGAGTTTAACGAACAACTCGAAGTGACCGGGGTCATTTTGACCAAGATCGATGGGGATACCCGTGGTGGTGCAGCCCTTTCTGTCCGTCAGATTACTGGGAAACCAATCAAGTTCACTGGTACTGGTGAAAAAATCACTGATATCGAAACCTTCCACCCAGACCGTATGTCTGGCCGGATCCTCGGTATGGGGGATATGCTGACGCTGATCGAGAAGGCTTCTCAAGAATACGATGAGAAACGCTCCCTTGAACTCGCTGAGAAGATGCGGGAAAATACCTTCGATTTCAACGATTTCATTGATCAATTAGACCAAGTTCAAAATATGGGACCAATGGAAGACCTGCTCAAGATGCTTCCAGGTATGGCCAACAATCCAGCCATGAAGAACCTCAAGGTCGACGAACGAGAAATTGCTCGCAAACGTGCGATCGTATCATCCATGACCCCAGCTGAACGAGAAAATCCAGATTTGTTAAATCCAAGCCGTCGTCGTCGGATTGCTGCTGGTTCAGGAAATAGCTTTGTCGAAGTCAATAAATTCATCAAGGACTTTAACCAAGCCAAACAGATGATGCAAGGCGTCCTCTCTGGCGATATGAACAAGATGATGAAACAAATGGGGCTTAATCCAAATAACATGCCGAAGAATATGCCTGGTGGAATGCCTGATATGTCTGCCCTCGAAGGTATGATGGGACAAGGTGGCATGCCTGACTTGTCAGCTCTTGGTGGAGGCGCTGGAATGCCTGATATGAGCCAAATGTTTGGTGGTGGTCTCAAAGGAAAAGCCGGCGAATTTATGATGAAACGGGCGATGAACAAGATGGCCAAACAAATGCGCAAGAATAAGAAAAAACGGAAATAATCGTTTCTAATATGGGCCTGGAACACACTGTTCTGGGTTCTTTTAGAAACTACTACTAGAGGAAACATGTTAAAAAAACTATTTCAACAAGTCATTCGTTTCTTTGCAAGATTGTTTTCTTCGCACAGCAAGCCCTTTGAATTCCCAAAAGGGTCGAAGAAACCTCCGATCAGACCGATTATCTTTGTACCTGGGAGTTCAGCCAGTATCCAGCGATTCAATGGAACCATCCGCATGCTCCATCGATTTTCTAGAAAAAAGCAAAGTCTTTTAAAAATAAAAGTCAACAAAGATGAGTCTATAGAGATGGAAGGAAGACTGAATACGAAAGAGCCGAATCCGATGATTGTGATTGGCTTTGAGAACAATCGAGATGGCTACAGCAATATCAAGCAGCAAGTTGAATCCCTTAAGATAGCTCTAACCTACCTTCTTGATCACTATCATTTTTCAGAGTTCAAGGCAGTAGGGCATTCTAATGGTGGACTGGTTTTGACTGGTTTATTGGAAAGTGGCTTTTTAGAGAAAAAGAAGGTAACCGTCAGCAAGTTGGCTATTATTGGCAGTCCTTACCAATTCAATCAAGAAATGTTTGACGATTTTCAAAAATGGAAGCATCGCCTGGGAAAAGAAGTACAAGTCCTTAATTTTGTCGGTAGCTTTGCTGGAAAATCAGATGGCATCGTCCCTCTTTCTAGCGCACAAGCAGCACAATCTATTTTTGACAATCAGGCCTATACAGAAGTGAATTTAAACGGTCGTAAGGCTCATCATTCAGCTTTACCCACTAATCCAGATCTAGTGAAACAATTAAGTCTATTTTTGAATCTATAATTAAATTACATAATTTCGGTTATGTAATTTTTATTTGTCTCTTGCAATCCTTAAGTAAATATGGTACATTTTTGGTAGCGATTACACATACCTAAGGAGGATTTTATGAAGGATCCTAAATTACTAGAGACAATGAAAGTTTACAAGGGACGGGATGATGTTCCTGATGATTTTGATAGCTTTTGGGATCAAGCCCTAGCAAAGATGACTGAACTGCCTGAATACAAGCTCGAAGAACGAGATTTCAGCATTCCAAATGTTCAATGTTATGAATTAACCTTTAAAGGAACACGAGATGGGCTTGTTTATGCGCGGGTTGTTCTCCCCAAAACGGATCAAAAAGTTCCCGTTATTTTCCATTTTCATGGCTATATGGGCCGTTGTTGGGATTGGTCCGACATGCTGGCTTATACAGTAGCTGGCTATGGTGTTGTGTCTATGGACGTAAGAGGGCAGTCAGGCTATTCAACAGACGGAGATCGTTCACCACTTGGAAATACGGTAAAAGGACAGATTATACGCGGAGCCGTGGAAGGTCCGGATCAGCTCTTTTATAAGGATGTCTACTTAGATCTTTACCAGTTAATTGAAATTGTAGCCAGCCTTCCTCAAGTTGACGACAGCAGACTTGCCAGCTATGGAGCCTCACAAGGTGGCGCCTTGGCTTTAGTTGCTGCTGGATTGAATCCTCGTATACAACGAACGGTAGCCATTTATCCATTCTTATCAGATTTCAGACGTGTATTAGAGATTGGAAACACCAGCGAGGCCTATGACGAGCTTTTCCGTTATTTCAAGTTCCATGATCCATTTCACGAAACCGAAGATCGTTTGATGCAGACTTTAGCCTATATTGATGTGAAAAATTTTGCCCATCGCATCAAAGGACAGGTTCACATGATTACAGGGCTGGATGATGATGTCTGTTATCCTGAAACGCAGTTTGCCATTTATAATCGATTAGAATGTCCAAAAGAGCATTTAATCATGCCAGAATATGCCCACGAAGCTATGAACGTTCAAGTCAATGATCGAGTCTATAATTGGCTCTGTGGTAGCAAGATTCCATTTCGATATGTAGAAAAATAAGTTACAGAAGAAAACAATCAGTAAATCCATGAGATTTGCTGATTTTATTGTGTTTAAAAGGGATCTAGGATAGAAAGAGATACAAAACAAACCTATAAAAACTAAAAGTTTATGTACAATTGACTTAACAAGAGCTAAATCATTGATACAACTGAATTAGAAGCATAAAGTACATTCTTTAAATAGTGTACTTTATTTTTATTTTGTACATTATTCTGGAGTGTTATTTTGTATGTTTTCTAGTACATAATATCATCTAATCGAAGAAATTGATTTGTACATTTTCGACTCTAATAGGTGTAGAAGAAGTGGTGGTTCAATTGTACATTTTTTGAAGCTTATTTAAGTTTCAATTGAACACAAGATATAGATTTTTATTTTGTTGATGGTATAATAAATAATACATAGTGTTATGTTATGAGGTGATAATTTGGCAAATAATAGACAAATTGAAACGTTAGGCGTTTCATATCTGGCAACATTTATTAACAGAAATAAGTTGCTTCAGACTTATTTCGATAACAATGATAAAACTCCAGCGTGGGATGGGGAAATTCATGTTCTTAAAAATGCTAGTGAGAAAAAGAGCGAAATATTTGGGAGAGTACCTGTCCAAATTAAAGCAACTAAACGTAAGAACAATTCAATGAAATCTTTCCCAGTAGATATGCGTGATTTAGAATTGTATTCAAAAAACGGTGGGGTAGTTTTATTCGTAGTTTGGTTAGATGAGAATAGCAATTTAAAAGATATTTATTATAAATCACTGCCACCTTTTTCTATAAAGAAAATAATTAAAAGAAGTAAATTAAAAAATAAGTCTGCAAATTATAAAACACTTTCGGTACAGATTCATAAACTAGATGAACAAAAAATTTATTCGATGTTAGTTGATTTTGTTACTAATAGTCAGAAACAGCATAGTTTTATAAATATCGATGGGATGTCAATTGAAAATATACCCAATAATAAAGAGATCAAGCTTTACTTTTATGGTCAGGGGCATGAAGGAATATTTAATTACCAGAAGGAACACGACCTCTTTCTTTATCTTAGGGATCCTGAAACTGCCATCGAAATTCCACTTGAAAATTCAATAGAGATTGTTGAAACTTTCGAAGCAACAGATTTAATTATTGAGATAGGAGATTATATTTTTGAAGATATAGAGAGACATTATTTTCCTGACGGAGAGGTACAGCTTCATTTTGGGGAAGGTTTTAAAATATCCTTTAACAATGGGAAAGCTCAACCTAAATTTAATTATTCAAGACCTAATATGCTGTCAGATGCTATAAAGTGTACTCAGGCACTTAAAGAACTAGGAAAAGTAGGATTTTTCACACTCAATGGTATTAGTATAGAACTAGATGAACGGTCTTTATCGGATATTAATTCGCTTGATTTAGATAGCCATATAAAAGAATTGTCGAAAATATCAAATTTCATAAAGAAAATGGGGATAAAAAAAGAGCTTGATTTATCCCTCTTTAATGAACAATCTCAAAGAAATTTAAATATCCTTAATTCAGGTCTAGTATTAAAAAACAAGGTGGCGTTAAATTACGAGGAATCGAAATTGTTTAATCTTAAGATTGCTAACATACATATTAGTACTCTATATGCATTTCATGAAGGTAATAATGGAACTATGATAGATATTTTCACTGAAACTCCTTGGTGCAGGAGAGGCGAGGATGAGGATATTTCTTTATTTGAGGTTTTTAGGCCCGAAGATTGGTTAACAATTGATAACTGTAACTTTGATTCGGTTATTGCCTCATACCAAAGATTAGTTGACTGTAGTGTAGAAAACGTGTGTGCTGACGATACCATAATAAAAATAGTTGCTGCAGCCGATATGACAGAAGAAGTTTCAAAAAAAGAACAGTTGCTTAACTGGGCTCAACGTCTTTCTGACTGGAACATGAACCATATAAAAGAAAATAGCATAAGCATCATAAATGATCTTCAAATTAAATATAGAAATCGTGAATTAGATAATACTGAAATAGAGAAGCTTACTAATATTTTATTAAATAATAAAGATAATGATGAAATTTGTTTTGGTGCATCAGTGTTATTAAAATCAAAACCACAAGCTGATTTATTTTGGACTAAGTTAGATAAAGAAACTCAAGAAAGATATCAGGTTTACCCTATTTATAATTTATATAAGGTATTATAACTTAAATTTATTGCAACTCGAATTTTTCTTAATCTTAATATGATAAAAGAGTTTTTATCTGATATGTTAGTTGAAGAACAAGAAAATAAAGGAAAATCAAATTTAAAATCGAAATATTTAGGATGAAGATGTTAACAAATAATCCAATTAATCATAGTGTACTTAAATTGTCAAAGGATTTCGATAATGCTTTTAAACATAAAAATATAGTGGAAATCTATAGACTAATAGAATTTGGAAAAAATATGGAAAATACTATTGATGATATTTCCAAAATTCAATTATTTTATTCTATTGGGACAGCATATGGTGATATATTTGAACTAAGTAATAACCTAGTATTCAACATAGATACCGATTGTACAGTTCAACAAATTTATTACTTTAGAAAAGCTATCGAAATTTCAAATAATATTGATATAGATCCTGAGAACAATAGCTTTATTCACCCATTATTATGTTCACTATACACCAATTACGCAAATCTATTAGATGCTTGTGGTAGAAAACAGTTAGCTATTAAGATGTATTGTAAATGTATACAAATCAATCCAAGATTCACAATGGCTAGTGGTAACTTGGCTATTTGTCTACATCATTATCGTAATTTTTTGAATGATAACGAACATCTTCACTTTATTAAAAAAATTAAAAATTTAATAGAAACAAGTATAACTGTTTCAGATCCAAACAGAGTTGATTATGCAGAAAAGCGATTTATTGAACTTTACGAACAATATCTTAATTATAAAGACTTAGATGAATGCTCTTGTAAAACCATCGATTATAATCCTAATTCACAAAAGTATCGCGAATGGTGTTGGAACAACGGGCTGTATCTTAATCCACTTAATGACTTACAAGCTGACGATATAAATAGATATGATGATAATCTTTTACTACCAAGTTTATTATTTCAATCAGATAAAGATTTAAACAAATATTTTTCTATGTTTAATCAAATTAAGCAAGAATATGTTTATGCGCGTTATCTCTGTTTTAATAGCATTGAGATTGATTCGGTTCATTATGCTGACGAGTATGTTAATCTTATTGATTGTCTAGACTACGTACAATACTCTATCAGAATTGAAGGATTAAAAGCAGCTTTTAAAACACTATATTCATTATTAGATAAAGTAGCAATGCTTATAAATGAATATTATTGTCTAAAAATCATGCCTCGACAAGTAAATTTTCATTCAATCTGGAGAACAAATAGTAATTTAAATAAATTGTTGGATAAAAATATTGGTTTGTCTTCTATATTCTGGATATCGAAAGATTTTGATAATGGTGATAATTCTTTAACAGCAAATCCACACGCAAAGCTATTAAAAACTATTAGAAATTATTTAGAGCATAGATTTACTAATATTACATTGAATTTTATTGATGTAAATAAAGACAATGACGAAAGCAGATTATATCTAACTGAAATTGAATTGCAAGAGTGTACATTAGATTTATTAAATCTTGTAAGAGAAGTTATTTTTTCATTAAAAAATGCCATTCAAATAAGTGAAAATGAAAAACAATCTACTCTAAGCAGTGAAGTTGCTTTAATTCCGATAAATTATGAAGAAGTAGATTTGGAAGATAAATTATAGCATTAAGCATACAATTTATGGTCGTTATAAAAAGCAATAGTCTAAATTCATTTAACTAATCGACTTAACTAGAGCTAAACCATTGATAAAACTGAATTAGAAGGATAAAGTACACTCATTAAGCAGTGTACTTTATTTTTGTTTTGTACATTATTTGTTGATTGCTTAATCAATACTACATCTCTATCAGGCAATTCAGACTCCATTTAGTCCTCTAAAACTCACGTTGAGGCGGTATCACTGCTTGTACGAGCTGAAGCATCAGCGAGGTAGAAGAAGATGTTCTGCCCATGGGACAGCTGTCTTAGAGTAAGGAATTTACGACGAAACGATACGGTAACAGCGAACCGCTGAGAGTGTTTCTCTGCTCTTAAAAGTGAACGAAAGAAATAATGAAAAGCGTGAAGGTAGCTTCTCTAATCGAATAGAGGGTAAGAATCAGAGTAATAGTTCAAGTATGGCTTCTGGATACTATAGTCTGACATGCTATCAATCTATTTCAGAAGCTGGACAAATTGTAATAACTTTCCTTGAAGGAACTGAGGTAGATTTATAAGAGACTGTGACTGGGAAGTTGCAGTCTTTTTAGGGGTTTAATGGTATAATGTAATTATAAATGTGGATATTGTCTAAATACTCTGGAGGACGCATAATGTTGAATTTAGTAAAAGGTCACCGAGTTACCTTGGTAGAAAACCTGTTTGAATCATTTACAAAGTTAACTGAACATCATTTGATGGCGAATGTACACTCAGAAAAAATATTAGAGGTTTTTCAACACTTTATTGCGATTCATGACGAGCCCTTGTTTTTTATTTTGGAATTGCCTGTCAGTATTGATAGAGAAAAAGTAATAGCAAAGAATATTATCAAGGAATCCCATAAGGATGTTTATTATATTGATGGTTGTTCAAGAGAGGAATGCCTAGAACTGTTGATTAGATACGGTGATTTGCTTGTTAATGATGGACTAAGTAAGTTTGGATTTGGTGGGCATAAAAGTCATGATGAGATCATGCTTGATAGCTATAATGTTGTGACAATTTATAGTAAAGAACTATCGAAATTTAATGACTTTTTTGAACCTCATAATATTCAATTTGTAGAAGAACTAGTGACAGCTTGGAAAACTTTTTCTAAGACCTCACCAGGAATCTCTGAAATCTATGAATGTAATGGAAAAACTGTTTATGATTTGCCTGAAGAATTAGCTGAATGGAGAATATATTTAGCTGAAACTCGAACAGAATAGGCATATCTATAGGATTAAAAAGAGAATACTTCAATTCCTTAAAATTTGATTTAGAGTAAGGTGGAGATTGAAGTTGTAAGATAAATAATGGTTATTTATGGCAGAACTCTGGTTCTGCCTTTTTTATTTATGAAGTATATGAAATATGGCATAAAAGACTAAAGAAAAAAATGCAAAACATTTAATATATTAGAATTTTCTTGCTACTTTTTAAAAATATTTTTTCCTTACAGAATCCTTAAAATTATTTTTTATACTATTTACAAGATTAAAGGAGGAATAAAATATGAACAAATATATTTTAGAAACAAATGAGCTAACAAAAGTTTTTGGAAAACAAAAAGCTGTAAATAATGTGTCATTAAAAATTGAGGAAAATTCAGTATATGGATTACTAGGACCTAATGGTGCAGGTAAATCTACGACATTAAAGATGATTACAGGTATGTTACACAAGACGTCAGGTGAAATTATGTTTGAAGGACATGAATGGAGTAGAAATGATTTATCAGATATTGGTGCTTTAATCGAGATGCCACCCTTATACGAAAATTTAAGTGCAAGAGAAAATCTTAAAGTTAGAACATTATTACTTGGATTGCCTGAAGCAAGAATTGATGAAGTTTTAGAAATTGTAGATTTAAAAAATACCGGAAAAAAGAAAAGCGGTCAATTTTCTTTGGGGATGAAACAAAGATTAGGTATTGCAATTGCTTTATTAAATAATCCTAAACTATTGATACTAGATGAACCGACAAACGGATTAGATCCATTAGGAATTCAAGAATTACGTGATTTGATACGTAGTTTTCCTGAAAAAGGGATAACAGTGATTTTATCAAGCCATATTCTGGCAGAAGTAGAACATACTGCAGATCACATAGGAATTATTCATGATGGAGAATTAAAATATCAAAACATCATTGATCATAATGAAAATTTAGAAGAACTTTTTATGGATGTTGTAAAGAATGGAAAGAGAGTATAGATTAATGAAAAATTATATTTTTGCAGAAACTTTGAAACACAAACACAGTTTTTTGTTGAAGATATTATTTATTGCACCAATTATATCTTTACTTGTTGCGTTTGTATTAATGCCATTATATTTTAGTGTAAATGCATATAATTGGTGGTATGTGATGATTATGCCAGCAACTTTCGCTTTAATACCAGCAATGATGCATAGAAAAGAAGAGAGAAAATTAAACTACCGAGCAATTTTTCCACTCAATATTGATTTAAAAACGATATGGATTTCAAAAATATTAACAGCTTCAATTTATCTAAGTATAACTGCTATTTTGCATATGCTAGGAGTATTTGTTTTTCAATTTTTCATTGGAGAACAATTAACAGGAAACTATGCATTCACGACATTATTATTCGCAAGTGTATTATTGGTTATAACTAACATATGGCAAGTTCCATTTTGTTTTTTCCTGGCTAAAAAGTTTGGGTTTATAGCAAGCATTGTAGTAAACGCTGTATTAGGTCTTGTGTTAGGAATTTTGTTAGCTGACGGTTCTATGTGGATTTATTGCCCTTATTCTTGGGGGATTAGATTGATGGTACCCGTTATGCGTATTTTACCGAACGGTATCCCAACAGAAGTATCAGATCCAATGATTTTAAACACATCCTTACTTGTTCCTTGTATTTTATCAATATGTTTGTTTACATTATTGACTTTCATTACTGCAAAATGGTTTTCTAAGCAAGAGGTGAAGTAATGATGAAAATATTAAAATCAGAGTTTTATAAATTGAAGCATACATGGATTCCCTGGGCTCACTTTATCTTACCTGTTTTATATGCACTAATATTTTATGGAGCAGCAACATTTACAAGTCTAAAAAATTTTTCTGATATGGATATCATACTGAATTATTTTGTGCTTTTAGGTGCTATCTTACCAATAATATTTGGTGCTATCACATCTAAGGTTGTTGACATGGAAGCAAGTGCTGGACGATTTCAAGTGATTCTATCAACTACAAAATCCAGAAGCAAGGCTTATGGCGGAAAACTTATAATGCTCTTATTGAGTTTTCTATTTTCTATAAGTTTAGCAGTTTTTATATTTGCAATGCTATTTGGTAATCAAGCGACTATGGCTTGGTTAATTGAATTATTATTAGTTTTTATAGGATGTTTATCTACATATATGATTCATTTATGCGTATCACTTATGTTAGGTGGTGGTGCATCTATTGGATTGGGATTTGTGGAAACGTTGATTGCTTTACTTTCAATAACCAATTTAGGTGAAAATATCTGGTATTATTTACCTTGTACTTGGGCATCGAGATTATCTGCAACATATATTGTTGGAAGTGAATTGGCTGATAGCTCATATTTAATTAAAGAGTTTACCATGTGGGGCTATGTAGCAATACCTATTACAGTAGTCATTTTTACTGGCTCTTTATTATGGTTCAATAGGTGGGGTGGAAAGTCAATCAGTGAATAATAGCTCTAAATGTATTTGTAAATGGAATATGGTATAATAATAATAAAATATTTATAAATATGGAGGTGGTTTGGTATGGCAAGAATTCTTGCTATAGATGATGAATTAGATATGCTGACTCTAATCAAGAATATTTTAATAAAAGGAGATCATATTGTTGATATTTACCAAACCACGGTAGATATTGATGAAAATAGTTTGGGGAAATATGACTTAATATTACTTGATGTAATGATGCCAGAGGTTGATGGAATCAGCTATTGTAAAAATATACGTAGCAAAGTGGATTGTCCGATTATCTTTTTAACTGCAAAAGCAATGGAAACGGATATAGTAGATGGCTTATTAAGTGGAGGAGATGACTATATTACCAAACCATTTGGTGTTGGTGAATTGTTAGCAAGGGTAGAAGCTCATCTGAGAAGAGAACAAAGAGAAAAACATTCGAGTTTAAACCTAGGGAATATAAGATTTGATTTATCCTCCAATCAAGTATTTGTGAAGGAAGAAGAAATTCATCTGACAAAGTCTGAGTATCAAATTTCTAAACTTTTAGCAAAGAGAAAGGGACAAGTTTTTTCAAGAGAACAAATATATGAAATGATTTTTGGATTTGATGGGATTGGTGATTCTTCTGCCATATCAGAACATGTAAAAAATATTAGAGCAAAGTTCTTAAAATTTGGTGAAAATCCAATTTCTACAGTTTGGGGGATTGGTTATAAATGGAATTAATTAGAAAAGGACAGTCGCTCAAAATAGTATTTCTTAAATACTTAATGACTGTTGGAGTTGGTTTAGGATGTGCCATCGTACTAGCTTTATTAACTTTTACAGCGTTTTATAGTGTTGGTTTGATTGTTCCGGCTAACCATACAGAAAATTTATTACAAAAAGATAAATATAAAATTTTAAATAAAATTGACTTTGATGAAGCATTGATACCTAAAGGAGCTAGCTATATGTTTTTATCGCCAGATGGTGAAGTGATAAAAACTAATATGGATGAAGCTATTCAACTGAAAGCTAAGAATTTTCACAATCATGAGGGATTTTCAACTCCATCTTCTTCATTTATAGAATTTAAAAGGAATGATGGATATGTATTAATCCATTATTCACTAGAGCCACGCTACAATAATGATTGGATGGAAAAATATTTCCCTAGCATAGATTTACTATTAATATTTTTATTAATCATTTTCTTTTTAATGAGTGCATTTGTGGCTACTCTAATCTGGGCAAAACGAATAACAAGGCAATTATCTCCAATGCTAGATGCATCAGATAAAATCGCCAACCATGAATTAGACTTTGAAATAGGAAGTTCAAATATCAAAGAATTTAATGATGTCTTAAATAGCCTTGATATAATGAAAAAAGCCTTAAGTGATTCATTAAGAGAGAATTGGATTAAAGAAGAGAATAAGAGAAGTCAGATATCGGCATTAATGCATGACTTAAAAACTCCGGTTTCTATTGTCCAAGGTAATGCTGAATTGTTAAAGGTAACTGATCTAACTGATGAACAAAAAGATTATGTAGCGTACATTATAAAAAATTCAACACGTATATCAGATTATACAAAAGCTCTGATGGAGATGAATCAGTCAATTAAATTAAACTCGTTGAATTTACAAAAAGTAAAGGTGTCAGAAATAATCGAAAGAGTTAGTGAAATAGCGAGAGAGATTACACTAATACATGACCGTACTATATCTAAATCTATTAATTGTGAAGATTCAGATGTAATGATAGATATACAATTATTTGAAAGAGTCATTCAAAATATATTTAGTAATGCTATTCAATATTCACCAGACAAATCCAACATTGAATTACTAATAATGACTACAGATAAGATACTTTCAATATCTGTGATAGACGAAGGCCCAGGATTTTCTAATGAGGATTTAAAACGAGGAACGGAGCAATTTTACCGTGGAGATAAGAGTAGACATTCAGCTACAAACTATGGTTTAGGTTTATATAATTCTTGGAAAATAATGTTATTACATAATGGACGCATCATATTAGAAAACAACTCGGATAAACATGGTGCAAGTGTAAAGTTAGAATTACCATTACTATAATAGAACAGGAATTGTTTTCAAATGGAATTTATTAAAAATATATCCTTTTTGCTTTTGGTGTAGAATAGAAAATTTACTCCGCTATCAAGCAAGAATCTTACATAGTAGAAAGCTAAATGAACTTTGATAACTGAACAAATTCTAAATGTTAACTTATAAATTTCTAGTAGGAACGGAAGAAAATCTGTGTTTAACTGCAACTAGTAAGTTGCAGTTTTTTATTTTGAATAATGATATAATAGGATAAGAAAATAATGAAAACGCTATATATTTGAAAGTTGATTAGGAAGTAGAAAGTATGAAAACAATTGATATGATTATTAAATCATCAACTGAATTTTATATCGATTTAGTTTATCAGCTTTCAGATACGGTGAGACACATTTTAACTTTATTATTAGGGAAAGCAACTAGATAGCGTATTATTAAGATATTTTTACATATTGGAAACTAAAGTGTAGACAAACTGGATGGGTTACTAGTGAAAACTGCAAGAAGTGTTGGAAAGTGAATCGGAGAGTGCGTGATGAATTTTAGTAGTAAGATAACCATAAATAAAGGCTGGTCAGATGATAAAAAATATTGTGTGACAGATCAAAATCAGCAAAAATATTTCTTGCGTGTTTCTGATAAGGAGAAGTTAGATTCTAAAAAATTTGAATTTGATATGATGGAGAAAGTGGCTTCTCTTGGAATTCCGATGTGTAAGCCAATTAGCATAGAACTCTGCGATGACGAAGTACATTCTTTACACGAATGGATAGACGGGAAAGATGCTCGAGAAACCATTTTAACTGTTTCGAAAGAACAACAATATACTTATGGAGTAGAAGCAGGAAGTATACTTCGAAAAATTCATTCACTTCCTGTTACAGAAGTTCGTGAAGATTGGGAGGTCTTTTATAATCGAAAAATTGATGACAAAATCTCCAAATACAAAGAATGTCCCGTTCAATATGAAAATGGTCAGATCTTTATTGATTTTTTAAATGCAAATCGAGAATTGTTAAAAGATAGACCTCAGGTTTTCCAACATGGAGATTATCATATAGGAAATTTCATGATTGGTGTAGATCGTAAAATTTATGTCATTGACTTTGATCGATTTGATCTTGGGGATCCTTGGGAGGAATTCAATCGTATTGTATGGTCTGCTCAAGTCTCTTCCTCTTTTGCGTCTGGTATGATAGATGGATATTTTGATCATAAGGTTCCGGATTTATTTTGGAAGCTTCTCGCTATCTATATTCTAAATAACATAGTTGGTGCTCTGTCATGGGCTGTACCTTACGGAGCTGAAGAAATATCAGTAATGCAACAACAAGCTAAGGAAATTTTAGAATGGTATGATGATATGAATCAAATCATTCCTAGTTGGTACTTGAACAAGAAGAAGACTGAATAATGTAAACGTTGGAATATCATTTTTGGAAAATATGACACGATTATTTGCCCAAATTTAAACACATCTGACTATCTTTAATATGGGTGATTTTAATCAATACAAGTTAAACTGGTATAGTAAGGAGTTTAAACATGAAATTCCATGAATTTGGTGATAGGAATTTGCCTTCTATCTTGCTGATACATGGCGGTGGCAGTTCTTGGTGGAATTATCTTCGTCAAGCACGGATTTTGTCAGAAGACTACCGTGTTATTCTACCCACTTTGAATGGCCACGGCGAAGAATATCACATCGATTATGTTTCTACGGAAGATTCTGCTTTTGAGATCCTAGACTATATCAAAGCAAACTGTGGTGGGAAGTTGTTTGCGATCGGTGGCGTTTCTCTTGGTGGTCAAATTGCCATGGAACTTTTGTCATTAGACAGCGAGATAGCTGAGAAGGTTATCATAGATGGAAGCCTCTGTATTCCTCAACCAAGGTTAGCTAAAATCAGCATCTTTCTAGTAGCTCTATTTGGTAAACTGATGTTCAGTAAATTCTCTTGCAAACTTCAATTAAGCATGATGGACAAACTCTATCCTAAACTGGCTTATCCAGAGGAAATAAAAGCTTATTATTTGGAGGATTTGCCAAGGACACCTATCAAAACATTGGTGACCATTTACAAAACCTATATGGGGTGTTACAAGTTGAAGGACACAATTTCTGCTAGCAAGGCGAAAGTTCTGTATATCTATGGTGAAAAAGAATTAAACTGTGTGAAAGCATCGGCAAAATTATTTCAGCAGCTACATCCAAATACGATCTTGTATGAAGCAAAGGGCTATAACCACGGCTATTTATCGGCTTACCTACCTCAAGAATGGATTGATTTGGTGGTACCATTTTTGGAGAATAACGATTGATTATACTTTATTAATTTAGAAAGCAGAGTTTCATGGAAGTCAAAAAATATAGTCCGCTCAATTCATTAAAAAAGATAGCAGATAACCTCTGGATTGTAGATGGGGAAGAAGTACTGATGAATTTCAAACTCTTCAAAGTGCCTTTTTCAACTAGAATGACAGTTATCCGTCTGCAGAATGGTGGTCTTTGGGTGCATTCGCCGATTAATCCTAGTGATAATTTACTTTTTGAAATCAAGCAATTAGGTGAGGTAAAACACCTTATTGCACCCAATGTCTTACATTATAGTTATATAAATGAGTGGCACGAACTATTTCCGGAAGCAGAAGTATGGCTAGCTAGTGGTGTTCAAAAGCGTGCCAGAAAATCGGGAATGAATTTATATTATGGTCATGAACTAGAGAAAGCCAATTGGAACGAAGAAATTCTTTTTACGATATTTGAGGGAAGTTTTTATGTGAAAGAGGTTGTTTTTTTCCATACTGAAAGTTCAACTCTAATTTTAACGGATCTTATTGAAAATATAGAAGCTGAGAATTTATCGCTTTTTGAAAAGCTACTTTTTAAAATAGGTGATAATCACTATCCAAATGGTAAAACACCAAGAGATTTAAGAATGAGTTTCTTTTTTGGTAAAAAACAAGCTTTGAGGAGTTATCACAAAATAAAAAAATGGGATCCTAAGAATATTATTATTTCTCATGGACCGTGTATCATTGGACAAGCAAAAGAGATGTTAAACCAAGCGTTCTTTTGGCTAGAGAAATAGGAATTTACTATAAAGAAATTAATAAAATATATCTAATATAATTGACTACAATTACTTGGAGTTGTTAAGTTAAGATGTGGAATCTACTTAAATTGTTGATTCTAAGAGGTATCAGATGACACGAGAGAAAGAATATAGATTAACTAACGGTATCTCTTAATTAGATTTAGTGAAAGAAGAATCCATTTTTCACTTGAATCCCTTCTCTTTCGTATGGTAGAATGTATATACAAATTGTATGTACAAAGGAGAGGTAGAAATGGCAAACACGAAAGCAGTGAATTTTCGAGCAGATGAGATGTTTTACCAGAAAACAAAAGAGGTACTTGCAGATCAAAAAATTTCTGTGTCAGATGTCCTAAATGCAGTACTTCGAAAAGTTGCCAACGGGACTGTGGATCCAGAAGAATTTGTTTCGAGTGATTTGCAGGACAAACAGTATCAGGTAGCCTTTGAAGATTTAAAGAAGGAGATTTTAGTGGGGCACCAGGAAATCGCTCAAGGAAAAGTTACTTCTGTAGCCGATGTGAGAAAGGAATTTAGTCTTGACTAACTTGAAGCGCTATCAGGTCTTTCTTGCAGATCGTGCTAAGCAGGACTTGCGTGACATTCACGACTATATTCTTGTGAATTTTTATAGCCAGCAAGCTGCAGATGGCAAAGTTGATTTGCTATTAAGTGCTCTTGAGACCCTAGAACTCTTTCCAGAATCCTGTCCTCTGGTATCAAGCCGGGGCTATGGTGAGATGACGAATGATGGAAAACCCTATCGTTATATGCCAATAGAGAACTATCTCGCATTTTATTATATGGAGAAGCATAGGGTGTATGTTGCCCGTATATTCAGTGCAAAGCAGGATTGGGTCAAGATTTTTTATAAGTAGGATGAGGGACCCCCATGTTAAAATCCAATAAGCTGATTATTTTTTTAATTTCTCTACCTTTTCTGATGGTCCTTGTTTTCTATTCTCTTAGTGAGCATCCTTGATATAGTGATGATAGTAATTTCATTAGAAATCATGAAGCTGCTATTAAGAGTGAGATCATCGCACACTTAGCCCAGGAAAAGCAAGGCATAAAGTCCGTGACCTTATTGCCAAATACTGCTAGAGGAGAGTATGATAATGGTGGTGATGTAAGTGGACATTACCATATCTATTTTACAGCCTATGCTGATGATAACCCTGAGAGGACGTTAAGAGTAGAATTATCCTTCCCCGATGCCAGCATTCCCCCTTTTACCTTGTTTCACCCTAACCCTTATAAAAGCAAGAGCCAAAAGATGGCCAATTGGTTGATGGGGAATATTGAAGTATCAAAGGAAGCGTCTAAATAGAAATAAGAACAAGTCATGATGAATAGAATAGTAGATGATCAGATAGTGCTTATTCCTTATTATAGGAATGATGAGATCTCCCTTCTTTGGTATCAAGATAGTGAGGTTTGCAAACAAGTTGATAATACTGAACAGATTTACGATCTAATAAAACTTCATAAAATGTATGATTACCTAACTTCACATGGTTCTTGCTATTATATCCAATATGAGGGAGTGTTAGTTGGAGATGTGACACTTCAAGATAACTCAGAACTTTCTATAGTGATCAGCAAAGAGTATCAAAATTTACAGATCGGAAGACGATGTATTTCTAAAATGATACAGCTGGCCAAAGAAAAAGAGATGGTTAAGGTAACTGCTCAAATTTATCCTTTTAATACCCAAAGTCAAAGAATGTTTTTGGCTTTGGGATTTCAGAAAGTAGATGAAAAGTTGTATGAATATACGTTGATATAGAACAGTTGTATATCTCCATATATATTAAGACTGTAATCTACTGTTTATAAAACAATGTTCATGAAAAATAGAGTTAAAGGGTACCTACTGATACATGGACAAGAGGTTTTTTCAGAAATCTAAAAATGAAGAGAACACCAACAGATGAT
>NZ_KV811488.1:124431-133782 GCF_001813105.1 Streptococcus sp. HMSC072C09
CTAAAAATGAAGAGAACACCAACAGATGATTTTTTGTTGGTGTTCTCTTCATTTGATTTTACGATCTATCTCGCTTTTGCTTTAAAGTAAAAGCTGGCATGGAATTATTCAGGCATCTAGTTAGATTTTTGTTTATTCAACAGGAGGATAGATGATATTATTGCAATGCAAGATACAAGAATCAGATACCAAAGATTTTCAAGACCAAAACCATGATCTAGCATCAAGCGGTATCCCCAAGAAGCGGGGAAAAGACGCCCGATTGCTTGAAGAAAATCAGGCAGTAAGGTGATGGGAAACATGATTCCTGAGAGCATAATTGAGGGTAAAAATACAAGTTGCGCTATCATGGTCAGCTTTGCTTGATTTTTTACAGTAAGGCCCAGTATACTTCCGATACTCAACGATACAAAAATGTAGATGGCAAGCGCGAGAAAGAATAAGGGAAATTGACTTGGTAGACTTGCTTTAAATAAAATTGGAGCAAGTAGTAGGATCACTATGCAAGTCATTATCAAATGAACAAAGGCAGAGAGAACTATGGTCACCAATCCTAAATGAATAGGCACACCATTTGCTTTATAAATCTTTTTTATGTCGCTTCCGTATGTTTCAATCAAGGAAGGCGGTAAACCGAGAAAGGCTCCCATTGAAACACTCATGACAATCATTGACTGTATAAGTGTGCTACCCATTTCAGGCATAACGGAAGTAAAAATACCACCCATGAGAAGAAAGAAAATAATCGGTACAATATAGTAAGTAACCAAGAGAGACTTACTTCGTATGTCCAATTTCCACTGTAATGTTAGGCTATATAAAAAACCATTCATTCCAAACCCCTCCTTGCCATTTCAATGAAATGCTGCTCCAGTGTTCCACGATCTACCTTAATATCCGATATCTGGATATTTTTTTGTTTGCATTCCTCCAATAATGAAATTAAGCTATCCTCAATCGTATCTGTTTCATATGTGTCCTCCCCTGCCTGGGTCTTTAAATGGATGAAATATTTTCTTCCCAACCTGTCTGTCAGTTCTGAAGGAGTACCACAAAAGACAATCTTTCCACTATTCAAAATAGCAATGCGGTCACATAGGGTTTCAACTTCGGCCATATCGTGGCTTGCCAAGACGATTGTCTTTTCCTGTGATTTGAGCTTTCGGATTTGTTCATGGAGAGATAGTCGTCCTTCAACATCAAGTCCCGCTGTCGGTTCATCGAGAAAAATAATATCCGGGTTACTGATAAGTGCAAGAGCAAGATGTAATCTCCTTTTTTGACCGGTGGATAATTCTATGTATTGCGACTGTTCAATTTCTTTTATTCCAAGGGCCTTTAGCATAGCATCATCAATGTATGTATGATTCCATTTTGCAAAGAGCTTTATGGCTTCCATTGGTTTGATGTGGACGGGTAGAGAGGAGAACTGTAGTTGAATTCCGGTTTTCCCATTTACAACTATAGTGCCTTCGTCATATTTTCTCAGACCTTCGATACATTCAAGCGTTGTTGTTTTACCAGCTCCGTTCACTCCGAGCAGAGCAAAGATTTCTCCTTGTTTGATTTGAAAATCGAGACCACTAAGAACCATATTGCTACCATAACTTTTCTTTAATCCAGAAACCTCTATTGCGTTTTTCATGGTTCTACCTCCTCAAAAGGATTTGTTCCAAGCCTTGAAAAATAGACTTGTAGGGCGGGTCCTATATAATCATTGACGATTTTTTGCTTTTCTTCCCAAGCGTTTGAGGCGGTATCAATAGTACCAACTTCCATCAACTTAGGAAGCATGCTCATATCACCATTTGTAAACTCCATAATCAAGCCCCAGTATTCTTTCACAACCTGTTGGCTTTGTTCGCTTTCAGCTGGTACGTTTTCTTTTTGAAGCTCTACGATTTGATCACTTAGGCGGTTCAATCTGTCCATAAAGTCAAGTCCGCTTTTCTTGTCAAATCGACTGCGTATCTGGTCGAGTGTATTATCATCAAAGCGCTTAATGAGAGAGTAGGAGTCATTCTTCATCTGTAGATTGACGATGATGTCTGCATACTTCTTAAAATTGACCGTCTGTATTTGTAAAACTTCTGCCTTTAACTGCTCTATTGCGACCAAAGAATCCTTAAGTTGTTCTATATTTTTACGAAGAACATCTGCCTGCTCCGTAAGAGCTTTAGCAACATCATCAGGTGTTTTCAAAGAGATCAAACGCTCCTTGATATCCTTGAGAGAAAATCCCAGTGATTTTAAAGACAATATCTGATGGAGCAGTACTAAATCTTTATCGGTATAAAGCCTGCGACCTCCCTCACTTTCTGCCGATGGGGAAAGTAGCCCCTCTTTATCGTAGTATTGTAGAGTACGGATGGTAACGCCCATTTTCTTAGCAAGTTCCCCAACTGTCATAAATCCTTCCGGAATTGCTCTATATTTAGCCATCATTACCCACCTCCTCATACCTATTATACATCGTTACGTAAGGTCATGAACAAGGATTTTTAATAAAATTTAAACTGAAAAGCTTTTAGCATTAATGAAGAATCTCATAAAAAATATAGACTTGATGAATTGGTGAGCTTGTTTTCTATTTCAAAAAGTTATTTGGTCCAATAATAAATATCTGATATGTGAGTGGAAACGTGTTATAATTGACGATGAGATAAGAGGAGGTAAGCTGGTGAAATTTTTAGCAATCAATCCTATTTAGTAAAAAAGAATGCTTGAATCTCTATCCTCACGTGTTGAGTATATTAGTTTGCTAAAAAACTATCATCTATCCAAATATTGGAAGGATTAATGATGTATCTATTAGAATTGTACCAAAACAATTATTCAAAGGATTTAGTCTTATTTGAGACTTTAGAAGAAGGACGAGAATTTGTAGCTCAAATCCCTGGATATACTCTAGAAAACGAGGATAGTTTTGATGTGGAGTATTTGAATCCAAAAAATCTACCGGATTATATGGAGATTGTCTTCAATGGAAATATTGTCCCTTTATCTAGATTTTCGTTTAATTCTGAGGAAAATGTGGACATTATTTGGAAAGAAATTTCGAATCTATCCGTTAAAACCGATAAAATGATCGAAGGAGCTACAAAAGTAGATGCATATGTCGTGAATAACGATGAAGTGAAAGCTTATGTCGAAGCACGAGAAGCAAACTTCCGCAAGGCAAAAGCATTCCTAGAAAACAAAGGGTATGAAGTTGACAGAAGCTTTCTCGGAAGTGAAGACGGCGAAGCGATTCTCTACAGAAAACGCGGCACCGAAGATTGGCACTTCTTATGCCACTTAGACCCGCTGTTTGTAGAGATTGAAGATGTCGAAGAATATGTGAAAGAAGCGATGGAAGATATTCAATAGTCAAACAAAGTTCTTTGTGAGTGTATGCCACTGCTTGAGTAGACGGATTGAGCAGTAAAGAGAAACATATAGCACTATCTAGCTTCTTAAGGAGAAATATCTATCATGAAAATGGAAATCAGGAAAACCTATCTTGTAAAATAAGATTATCGCATTAATTCCTCAAGATATGATTAAACGGATTCCATTTTTTGTTAGAAAACATGCTATTACTCATACTATTAAGAGAATCTCTCTTTAGTATCCGGAATTGTACGCTGTAGCTGAACAAGAAGGCCAACTTCCTGAAAAGGAAGCTCAAGAATTGCGCCAAATTCTTACAAATATTTTCTAAGAGAAAATGAACAATCATAAGATTAAATAAGCTTTGAGATTTAATAAGATATAGGAGTTGAGTATGGCTATTGATGGCGTTAAAATCATTGACAGTGATCAAGGTTATGACATTTACAATGAAGTAGTCGGTCGCTATAGAGACGGTGAACAGGTAGCGAACATTATAAAGGATATCCTCGATGAGGAGAAAGATTACTGTCAAACAGACTTTTTTACAGAAATTTATTGGACTGCTCTTGCTTATTCACTTTGGAAGATTGGTCACCTGACAGACGATATCAGAGATAAAACCTTGGAGCTTATCAAAAAAGGGGCTGATCCATTTTGGTTGGAAATAGATTCAAAGGCTTTGAAGCAAAGGCAAAAGGTCTTGGATAAACTTGCTATCCAGTTGCAAACTGAAAATCCTAGACCTCTAAAGGTCACTAAAGCCAAAACTATACGTAAACCTTATTTTGAAGAAGGAGATTTCCTTACTGTTAAGTTCCAAGATGAGTATGGTCTTGTCTTTGTATCTATGGTTGAGCAGAGTCCTAGAAAGCTTGAGTATCATTTGGCTTGGACACGCCTCTTACAAACCAAAAAGCCCTCCATCGATGATTTTTTGACCAGTCAAATCTCCTGTAAGATGGACAATACAAAGTTTGCTCTCGTTACAGATTGCTGGTTCAATCACAAAGATTTAGGGCAATTATTAGAAAATATTGAAAAAATTGGACAGGTGAAACTTAAACCTTTTAGAATTTGGATGTTAGCACCTGCCCAAAATTTAGAAGATATTTATGAAGAAATCACTAGAGATAAAGGTTCCTCTGGCCTTCGATTCATCGAAACCTATAAACTTGTCGACGATATTTTTCCAGTTTAATGCTTATGTGATAAAGGGGGAAATGGTGAATCATTCCCACATGCTATGCTGGGCTCTGACTCCATAGCTATCAATCGAACCATCTGAATTGAACTTGGATTCAATCCGGTATCTTTTCCAGAGGTCGTAATCTGCTGTTTGGATAGTTAGGATAAAGTTGGTATCTTTATCAGAGACGTTATAATCAGCTGGATTGACTTCAAAGATATCGATTAATTTTCGTGTTTGAAAATCTTGGAGCTTGAGATTTGCTAGCTTGACATGATTGATGAAAATTTTTTCTAGTTGCTTGCTATCCTTAGGTGTTCTGTAATAGGTGATGACGCAGTTTTTAAGTTGATCAGTATCTTTTCCTGTAGGAGTAAGGCTCATAAAGCCAAAGGACTGATTATCCCGCTTGACTTCTAGAAGCTGACCGTAGTAGAAGTGGTCGTTCTTGGGATTGGTGATGGAGCTCTCTGCGCCTTTATCTCCAAAGGTGAAGCCTTGGTCTAAAAGCTCGGAAACCTTAGTCTCCCCGACAATGACAGTAGTATCTTGAATGGTTACTGGAACTGGTTGAGCTGGAAGACCACTCATCATCATGCAGAACATAAAAACATAACTTGTTAAAAAAGCTGTCCCGATAACAGCGTTGGTTGATGCATAGACATGACTGTTATGAAAGTTTTTGCTTATAGCCAGTACAACAAATTTACCAATACTTTTTAAAACCGTACTAACAAGTACGATGAAAAATTGTTTTTTCAAACATTCATAAATGGCTTGAGGAAAGCTATTACTATGATAGTAGAGGACAGCCAATACGAGTAGATTTACGATTAAATAGATCAGTAAGAACCAATGAATCTCTTTAAGGGCATTAGCATCAGTGATTTCTTCATAGTCAACGTGAATTCTACCTTGAACAGCATGGCCAAGTTTGTAAATCCATTTGGGAATGTCTTTGCCTTTTTTAACCGCAACTACAAGTCTGATATAGAGGTAGATAGTAAAGGATAAGGATAGAAAGAAAAGAGCATAAAAACCCAAAACAATACTAGTGAACATTACTATTTCCCTTTATTTAACATTCAATAAAACAATTTCTTAGCTCCATTATAGCATTTTCTATAGAAATAGAGCTAGAAATATCAGTATTATCCTACAAGATTCAAAGGAGAAAAATCATGGGAATGATTGCCAATTATCAATATTTACCAGACAATGAATTAGAACAAATAAAAGCTCTTTCTAACCAAGAAGATGACTTGTTAGACTTTGCTGAGGACTCCGCTGACACTCATGATATCATAATAGATATCGACAAAATGTGGGATGCTCTTCTCTTTGTCATGACAGGATTTAGTAGTTCAGAATTTTTGGATGGCAATCCCTTGAGAGAAGCTGTTTTAGGGGTGACTCCTCTAGAGGATGTATCTGAATATATCGCCTATACTGAAAAATCGAGAATTGCGGCTATCAGTCAAGCTTTAGAAGAATTTGATATGGACAAGGCTTTGAAAGACTTTAGTATGGAAGCATGCAAGAAAGCCGACTTGTATCCTGATATTTGGGATTATCTTGAGGAAGAGGAAGAAATCAAGGATGACATTTTAACCTGCTTTGTAAATATGAAAGAGTTTTACAAAAATATTCTGGAACTCAATGGAAATGTCCTAGTCACTATTTGTTAAGGTTTTTATATTCCATTAGAAAGGTAGTCCCATGAATCCATTTCTAGAAAAGTATATTACTTTAAAAAAGCAATACCTGGAACAAGATGGAAATTCTTCCAGTGTTGCGGAACTCTATGATTTGGCTGATGAATTAGCTAAGTCTGATGATTTAGAAGCGAAGAAAGTCTTAGTTGATCTCTATGAGCAATTGGGTCTCTACACTAGTGCCTATAGCTTATTTACCGAAATTTTAGATAAACCAGACCGAAAACAATTAAAGAAACTGAGCCGTTTACAAGAAATGAGTCAGAGTCATGGCGATCGTTTTGCCCTTCCTCGTCCTCTAAGAAAAGAAGAGAAGAAGCAAAGACAGGACTTGTTAAAAAACTTGCCTCATTTTCTCTATCATCCAGATCCCTTAGCTACAGGTTCATTTGTTGAAGGAGAAGCCAAGCTTTGTCCATCTTGTGGGAAAGAAAGTAATGTTTATTATGCTCTTAGACCCTATAGTATTGAAGAGATAGTACATCTCTGCCCAACTTGTATTGCAAACGGTCAAGCAGCTAAGAAATTCGATGCAGAATTTATACAAGATGCCGAGTGGAAGGGTGAATTGGATCCAGAAAAGAATCAGCTGCTTTTTTGTCAGACCCCAGGCCACTCTAGTTGGCAGGGAGAATATTGGCTTTCTTGTTGCCAAGATTATTGTGCTTACTTGGGTACAGTTGGAACTCGAGAATTGAAGGATATGGGAATCGCTGAGCAAGTCTTGGCAGACTATGAAGCGCGTGAAGAATATCAAGAGGTAGAAGACTTTTTAGTCAAAGACGGGTCTATCTGTGGGTACTTGTTTAGATGTCTCCATTGTCAAAAATACCAGATCTGGGTTGATGCAGATTAAACCGGAATGTGATTAGCTATGAAAATCAAAGAGAAGACTATGGAAGAACTAGAATTATTCGAAGATGCCTCCAAAGATTTATTAGATACTATGCAGGGATTTAAAGACAATCTATCTGTTCGATTTCCCCTATTAGATAGTGATAACTGGCAGTATGATAAGGGATCGATAAAAGTTTGTAAAGCTGATGACTCAGGATTCAAAAAAAGATGTAGGGTCGGAATCAGCTACAACTTGAAAGTCTCCCTATTAAACGAAGATGCCGAGCAAATCTGGTTACTGTTCAAAGGCTGATTCAATGCTAGCAGATTGAGTCTAGTTGAAAGAAATCCTAATAATGAAGATTTGGGAAGATATGTCTTCTCAGCAAGTTCCCCTCTAGGTGATCAGGTAGATTGTTCGATTTATTTGCCCAATGAGTGGAATATCCCTCAGATTAGCTTATCGGGCTATCTAACAGCTCGCTATAGGGCTTGTGATCTTGATAAATTGCAAGAATAAGATGGAGGTTTTTAGAGATGAGAAAGATTAATTGGGACAAGATAAAGACTCGCTTAGATGCCTTGCTAGTCATTGACGAATATCTGACAGATCCGAGTGAGGATTGGCTCAGACTCGTGATTAAGACTGAGGAAGACTATGGAGTCCGCTATCTTATTGATAATGGATCTGGTGATTCTTTAGATGTGATTTTGACTGATAAAATGATCCTTATAAAAGGCTTTGATCATGAAAGTAGTTTAAGCCAGTTTGGTGCTGACGAGTGGAATCAAGATATCATCGATAGTTTTTATAAAGGACTGGATGAAAAGTATGTCTCACTTTATTCAGAAGAACAAAAAGATGAAACAACCTTCTTTATCTGGTATGACGGTCACGCGCATCAACAGACTTACCAAGATCAGGATGGCGGAGAATGGTTGCTATCTTACCTCTTTGATAGCTTTGAGAGATTTCATGAGTTTGTGACTGACTATTATGAAATTACCGTAGATGAAGCCTTGTTAAGTAAACTATACAATCATGGATATCTTTCAGAAGTAGAATTGGAGCAATTAATTCATAATTCCTAGATTAGATAAAAAATAAGGCTTATTCTTATTTGGATAGGCCCTTAAAGCGATGGGATAAGTACATCTCAGTAAACTAATATGTACAGTGAGAAAGGATTTCCCTATGGGATTTTTCGATAGATTTAAAAAGAGAGATGATAGTTATAAAAGAGAAAAAGTTATAGAGGTTATCACAAATATTTTAAAAGATATTCACTTAAAAAATTATGAAGATATAAAGAATTATGTTGACGAATCTGAGATTGACGATTTAAATGAATTCTTTGGATATGTTGAAAAAACACTTGAATTAAATGATTTTGACACGATTGATGAATATGGAGTGGCATGTAATTTCCATCCACCTTATGAGTATTCTCAATTGGAGATTTATGATTATAATGACCATTCTGGGTTTGCCGTTGACTATGAGATGACTTCTAATTCAGAATTAGTGGATATGACCCTTCAATTAGAATTTTTATATACCAAAGATGGCTATAAGGTGAGATTTCTTAATATTGATTCAGATTAGTAAGGACCCCCATGTTAAAATCGAATAAGCTAATTATTTTTTTAATTTCCCTACCTTTTCTGATGGTTATTATTTTCTATTTGCGTAATGGGCATCCTAGATATAGTGATGATAGTAATTTCATCAGAAATCATGAGGCTGCTATTAAGAGTGAGATCATTACACAGTTAGCCCAGGAAAAGCAGGGCATAGAGTCTGTTACCTTATTGCCAAATACTGCTAGGGGAGAGTATGATAATGGTGGTGATGTGAGCGGACATTACCATATCTATTTTACAGCCTACGTCAATCATAATCGCGAACGAACGATAAGCGTAGAACTATTCTTCCCGGATGCCAGCATTCCTCCTTTTACCTTGTTTCCTCCCAACCCTTATAAAGACAAAGGCAAAAAGATGTCCAATTGGTTGATGGGGAATATTGAAGTATCGGAAGAAACCTCTAAATAGAAATAAGAACAAGTAATGATGAATAGAATAGTAGATGATCAGATCACTCTTATTCCTTATTATAGAAATGATGCCATCTCCCTTCTTTGGTATCAGGATAGTGAGGTTTGCAAACAAGTGGATAATACTGATCAGATTTACGATGTAACAAAACTTCATAAAATGTATGATTACCTAACTTCA